>DATBQN010000064.1:0-2565 GCA_036560825.1 Thermoanaerobaculia bacterium | reverse complement strand
AGCGGACGGCTGGGTCTACGATCCCCGCGACCTGCGGCCGGGCGATCTCGAGCAGACGGAGATGACGAGCTACATCACCGATCAGACCGCCGCGCTCAACCTCTTCGGCGCCGGCGTCGTCTATCACTCGGAGCCGTTTGCGGAAGCCACCGAGATCTCCGGGAACGCGAAGCTCCGCGTCTGGCTTGCCATGGACGTGCCGGACGCCGACCTCCAGGCGAGCCTCTACGAGATCCTGCCCGACGGCTCGAGCGTCCTGCTGACCGGCCAATTCCTCCGCGCGCGCTATCGCGGGTCGCGCTCCAGGGAGGAGCTGGTGACCCCCGGCGCCGTCCTGCGCTACGACCTCGACCGCTTCGCCTGGTTCTCGCGCCGCGTCGCCAAGGGGAGCCGCCTCCGCCTCGTCCTCCAGTCGCCCAACTCGATCCAGCTGGAGAAGAACTACGGCAGCGGCAAGCCGGTGGCGACCGAGTCCGGCGCCGACGCCCGCGTCGCCCACCTCACGGTCTACCACGACGCCGGGCACCCGAGCGCGCTCGAGATCCCCGTCGTTCACTGAGGTCCGGCTACGGCCGGTTCTTGTCGATTGATGACCGGCCTACGGCCGGTCCTTGGCGATGACCGTCCCGGCGGCGAGCGAGGAGGGGTCGCCGAGCTGCGGCGTCGAGCTCGTCATGGCGCTCGCGTCGTAGGCCTGCGCCTCGAGCAGGGAGACGAAGCCGTCGCCGCTGCCGTCCGAGGCGACCGGCGCGCCGCAGACGTCTTTCCTCCGCAGGCCGTTCGGCTGCACGTAGTCGAACTCCGCCTGCACCACGCCGTCGCAGGTGCTCGGCGCGTCGTAGGAGCTCTCGGCGCAGGTCGAGGAGGCGAGCACGACGGTGCGCTCGCCGCTCGCCGCGAAATCGTCGACCAGCCCGCCCGAGTGGCAGGTCATGATCGAGATGCTGCGCTTCTTGTAGCGGCTCACCTGGTCGATGTAGCTCTTCAGCTCGAAGTCGCGCAGCGACTCGCCGGTGTTGCTGATCATCATCGTCAGGTCGCACTGATCGGGGCCGCCGCCGCCGCCGTGGCCCATCCACCAGACGTAGAGGTAGCCGCGCTTGCGCATCGCGGCGTCGACGCGCTGGAACACCGCCTTGACGTTGGCCTTGCTCATCGGCAGCGTGGTGATCGGATGCCCGAACTGGGCCGTCGAGTCGAACTGCGGATGGACGGTGGCGAAGTCGTGGCCGTCGCCGTAGACGACGTAGATGTGGCCGTCCTTGAAGCCGCTCTCGCGCAGCATCTTGTACTGCAGCACGAGGTCGTACCACCACTCCGAGTGGATGGCGACGTCGTCCATGGTGACCTGGTTGCTGCTCAGCAGCACGGCGTACTTCGGCGTGCAGGCCGAGAGCGCGAGGAGCGCGGCGGCGCCGAGGGCCGCGGCGAGAAGGGCTCGGGTTCGCATGGCATGTCCCTTTCTGAGCGCGCCGCGAGCGCCGGTCACGGCTTCACCGTATTGGGCTTGCGGGGCTCCTGGGGCTCGCGGGGGAAGGTGCGCAGCCCGGTGGCGTCGAGGACGCGGAGCGACGCGCCCTCGGCGAGGAGCCCGCTGGGGTTGCGGGGATCGATCCGGCGCAGGAACCGGCGCGACCGGGTGACCGCGCCGTCGTCCGCCGACAGCGTCCGCACGTCGAGCGTCGCCGGATGCCGGTCGCCGTTGAAGCAGAGGCTGTAGAGGCTCTGGTCGACCACGGCGATGCCGCGCGGGTCGCAGTCGGCGAACAGGCTGCGCAGGATGCGGCCGTCCCGGGGGTCGACCTGATTGAACGAGCTCGAGAAGCCGGCGGCGATGGCCGTCCACAGGGAGCCCCCGTCCCAGGCCAGCGCCTCGACGCTGCGATAGCCCTTCTCGGGCGGGATCTGCAGGGCGACGTCGCGCACCCGCGCGCCGGTGTCGGGGTCGAAGGCGACCAGCCGCCGGGTCGCCTGGTCCGCCACCCAGAGCAGGCTGCCGTCGAAGGCGAGCCCCTTGGGCTGCCGGAGGCCGAGCGGGAAGCGCCCGATCACCTCGCCCGATGCCGGGGAGATCTCGAGGATCTCGGCGGTGCCCGCGTCGGTCACCCAGAGGCGGTCGCCGCCCCCGGCGACGCCGGCCGGCGTGCGCGCCGCGATCGCCAGCGGAGCGGGCTGCCGCGCCTCCTCGGCGGTGGTCATCGCGGCCGCCGTCTGGCCGGCCGCCGGCAGGGAGAGGCCCAGGGACCCCGGGCAGGCCGCCGTCGCCGTGATGGCGGCGCAGGCGGCGACGGCGAAGCGGTGCGGAGACTGGCGCATCGGACCCTCCTCCCGAGCTGGCATCAAGCTGGCATCGGCTCTGCCTCTCACTGGCTTCGCGGCCGCTCAAGACGTTACACGCGGGCGGTGAGCTGGACCCGCGGCGACGGCGTTGACCGTCGATCCCGCGTGGCATACCCTTTGCGGAAACCTGGAGAGCTCGGACGAGGGCGATGCAGAACCCCGGAACGCTGACGGTGGTGGGGGCTGGACCGGCGGGGCTGACGGCGGCCATCCTCGGCTGCCGGG
>DATBQN010000063.1:0-3725 GCA_036560825.1 Thermoanaerobaculia bacterium | reverse complement strand
CACCGGCTCGGGATGCGGTCTTGCTGCGCGGGCAATCTAGGGCGGGGACCTCATACCTAGCACTCCACCGAGAGGCAGAGACTTTCGGCGACCCTTGCGCCATCTGCGTGGCCCAAGCCAGGGTGGTTGAGTCCCTGGTATCATTCAACCGTGATCGCCGAGCGTCGAACTGTCTCCGCGCCTCTCGACCGGCCGGATCCGACTTACCCCGGAGCGCCCCGGCGGCGCTTTACCGGCGCGGAGTTCCATGCCATGGCCGAGGCGGGCATCCTCGCCGAGGACGAGAGGGTCGAGCTGATCGCCGGGGAGATCGTGAGGATGACGCCGATCGGCAGCCAGCACGCGGGTTGTGTGAACAGTCTCAATCGCCTGCTCGGCCGTGCCCTGGCCGACCGCGGCGTCGTCTCCGTGCAGAATCCGATCATCCTCGACGGTTCGACGGAGCCGCAGCCCGACCTTGCCCTCCTCCGCTTCCGGGAGGACTCCTACCGGACCGCCCATCCCCAGCCGGCCGACGTCCTCCTCGTCGTCGAGGTGGCCGACTCGAGCCTCGAGTACGACCTGCGGGTCAAGGTCCCCCTCTACGCGCGCGCCGGCATTCCCGAGGTCTGGCTCGTGCGCCTGGAGGACGGCTGCGTTGAGGTCTATCGCGACCCTGGCGCGACCGGCTACCGCGAGATGCGGACCTTCCGCCCGGGCGATGTCGTCGCACCCCTCGCCTTCCCCGACCTCGAAGTCGCCATCGCCGCGATCCTCGGCTGAGCCGGCGAACCCCTCACCTCGTCACCGGCTCGGGATGCGGTCGAGCCGCAGCTTGCCGGCGAGATCCACGGCATAGGTGTCGGGCTCGGTGCGGTCGTACTTGTGGAAGCGGTGCACGCGGCCGGGGGGGAGGGGGCCGGCGAGGAAGCGCGCGGGATCCTCGGTGAGCAGCACCTCGCAGGTGGCGGCGTCCGCGGGCGTGCGAACCAGCCGCTGGATCAGCGGCGTCAGGTAGTAGACGTTCCACTCCCGCATGCCGAGCCGCTCCTCCAGGCAGAACAGCGGCCGGCCGGCGGCCACGACCTGGCGGGCCAGCTGGTCGGCGTCGATGCGCACCGGCTGTAGGCTCGACGTCCGCCAGGCGCGCACCACCCCCATTCCCAGGTAGGCGGCGACGAGGAGGATACCCAGGCGGGCGACGGCGGCGCGCCGCTCGGCCACCCAGGCGAGGGCGCGGTCGGCGGCGTAGCCGCAGAGGAGCGCGATCGCCGGATAGGCGGGATAGATGTACCACTCGAGCTTCTCGGCCGAGGTCGAGAGCACCGCGAGCACGGCCCCCGCCCACAGGGCGAGGAAGGTGACCCGCTCGAGCTCGGAGCGGCGGCGATCGCGCCAGGCGACGGCGCCGAAGAGGGCCGCCAGGCCGAGCAAGGCGAGGGCCGGCCCGAAATCGCCCGCCAGCTCGTGCAGGTAGACGCCGTGGCGCACGTGGCGAGGATCGATCCCCTCGGTCAGCCGCCGGACGACGTCGTTGTGGAGGACGTGGAAATAGGTCCCGCCGCTCGCCACGTAGGCGGCGGCGAGCCAGGGGAGATAGACGGCGAGGACGACGGCGAGGATGCGGAGCGGGCTCTTCGGCAGCAGGCGGCGCCAGCCACGCGCGCCGGGCTGGCGCGGGAAGATCAGCTCGAACAGCCCGGTGACGCCGAGGACCAGGAGCCCCACGGCGTTCTTGACCAGGAGGGCGGCGGCGGTGAGCAGTCCGCACACGGCGTCGGTGGCGCGCCCCGGCCTCCACCGCTCTCCTCCGGCGCCGGTCGCGGCGAGGAGATAGAGGAGCAGGGCGGAGGTGAGGGTGAGCAGGAGGGCGGACTCCTGGACGCCCTCGCGGAGGCCGTGAAGGAAGATCAGGTCATGGGCCGCGAGAAGCAGCAGCGCGGCGATCGCCGCCGGCCGCCGGCCGAAGAGCGCCCGTCCGGCGAGGTAGACGAGGAGGATCGTCGCCACCCCCATCCCGGCGTCGAGGACGCGGGCCGTCCACTCGCTCGCCCCGAAGAGCCGGAAGAGGACGGCGACCGCCCAGATGCGGAGCGGCGGCTTGGCGAGGAAGATCACCCCCTGATACCGCGGCGGCAGCCAGAAGCCGCGGAGGACCGCCGCCCGCGACACCTGGGCATAGATCGCCTCGTCGCCGAGGAGGCTCGCGGCGCCCAGATGGTGGAAGAGGATCAGCGACGCGAGCGCGGCGAGCGACGCGGCGTCAATGAGCAGAGAGAGCACACCGGAGCGCCTCCGGGAAGGCTCGGAAGCCACGTCTCGCTCAGCGGAAGATGCGGGAATGGCGGATCCTCTTCTTGTGGAGCTTGTAGCGCAGCAGCACGCCGAGGACGGAGAAGCCGTAGACGACGCTGCGGCCGAAGCCGATCTGCGACGCCTCTTCGAAGTAGCGGGTCTCGATGGGGATCTCGCGGATCCGCATCCCCTTCCAGACCCCCTGGGCGATGATCTCGGTGTCGAAGACGAAGTCGTCCGAGTTGGCCTCCAGGTCGACTGCCTCGAGGTAGCGGCGGCTGTAGGCGCGCAGCCCCGAGTGGTACTCGGAGAGGAAGACGTAGAAGGTGGCGTTGGCGACGGCGGAGAGGAAGAGGTTCGCCAGGTACTTCCACTTCGGCATGCCGCCTTCGAGCGGCCGGCCGCCCAGCATGCGGCTGCCGAAGACCGCGTCGCACTCGCCGGCGAGGAGCGGCTCGACGAGGTCGGGGATCACCCGCGGGTCGTACTGGTGGTCGGGGTGGACCATCACCGCGATGTCGGCGCCGCGCGCTAGCGCCTCGCGGTAGCAGGTCTTCTGGTTGCCGCCGTAGCCGCGGTTCCGCGGGTGGACGAGGGTGTGGATGCCCAGCCGCTGGGCGACCTCGACGGTATGGTCACGGCTCGCGTCGTCCACCAGGACGACGTCGTCTACCCAATCCATCGGCAGGTCGTTGAACGTCCGCTCCAGGGTCCGCTCGGCGTTGTAGGCGGGCATCACCACGCAGACCTTCTGCGTGCGCGGCGGCGAGGCGGCGGGCACGGGGCGTGAGTGTACTGGAAACTCCCGGCCGCGGTGGGAGCGCGCGGCGCGAAGGCCCCGAGCTGACGCGGGACCGTCGCGGTCTGGCCTCGCGGCCTCGCGGCATGAGGATGTCGCGCGCCGGCGCGAGGAGTTTCAGGACCGCACCACGCTAGACGAGGACCGCCCCCGGCAATTGCTGGGGGAATCTCCCGGTGCGCCTGCGGGGAATCGTCAAGACAGGACGAGAATAGGTTCGCCGCGGACCGGTATCGTCATACCCGGGACCAAACCGTGTAAGACGCGGACCGGATTGAGCATGCCGCGCGCAGGAATGAGCATGCCGCGCCGCGGTATCTGGAAGACGAGGACCGAATCGAGTGATTCGAGGACCGGTTTCGCCATGCCGGCGGGCGGCGAGGCCGTTCCGCGCCACCGCACGAGGAAATCGCGGACCGGAATGAGCGAACCCCGGACCGGCACGTGCTATTTCAGGACCGGCGACGGCCGATCGAGGACCGGATTATTCGGTCGCCGCGGCGGGATGGAGGCGCGCGAGCTCCTCGCGCACGACCTGGCGGACGACCTCGGCGAGGGCGCCGGCGCCGTTGTCCGGAGTGGCCGGGGCGCGCTCGATCCAGTCGCGCAGCCGGTACTTGGCCGTGGACGAGGCCTCCGTGTAGGAGAGCTC
>DATBQN010000062.1:0-1644 GCA_036560825.1 Thermoanaerobaculia bacterium | reverse complement strand
GCCGACTCGCGGAGCTCGCGCGGGATGGTCTTGACCGACGAGTAGAAGCTGAAGGCCATGTTCCAGACCTGGCCGGTGAAGATGAGGAGGATCGCCCCCAGCTCGACCCCGAGCTGGCTCCTGGGCGCCAGCGCGATCATCGCCAGCATCACCCCGGGGAGGAAGGAGAGGACGGGGATCGCCTGCAGGATGTCGAGGAGCGGGATCATCACCCGCTCGGCGCGCGCGTGGTGAGCGGCGAGGTAGCCGTAGGCGACGGCGAAGACGAGCGAGAGGAGGTAGGCGACGGCGATGCGGAGGAGCGAGTAGGCCGCGTAGCGCGGCAGCGCGGCGGGGCTCCGCGAGATCTGCGCCGCCGGCGTGAACGGCCCCAGCCAGGTGCCGGCGACGGTGATCACGCCGTAGAAGACGGCGAGGACGGCGGCGCACACCGCGACCTCGGCGAGGCGCGACAGCACCCGCTCCGAGAGCACGGCGGTCCCGAAGGCCGGCCTCTCCACGGCTCAGCTCTCCGGCAGGAAGAGGCGGCCGCTGTCGGCGTCGTAGTCGAAGAGCTCGCCGTAGCGCCCCCAGTGGATCGCCGTCGCGAGCTGGCGCTCGGCCTCCTCCTCGCTGAAGTGCTCCTCGAGGACGTCCTGGAAGAAGTCGTCCGGCATGGCGCGGTCGGACTTGGCGCGCAGGGCGTTGCTGATCTGCTGGAGGAGCGGCACGTGGGCGAGCGCCGCCTGGCGGAAGAGCACCTTGCGGGTGAGGATGTCGGCCTCGGCGAAGGCCCGCCCGGCGGGGGTGATCGCGACGTCGCCCTCGGCGAGGCGGATGAAGTCGAGGAGCGCCGCGGCGTCGACGATGGGCAGCAGGTCGTCGACCTCCATCACCAGCTCGTCGGCGAGGTGGTAGAGGTCGTCGGCGCCGCCGCGGTCGAGGAGGATCTCGAGCAGGCCGGCGATGCCGCCGGGCCGCGCGTGCGGCAGCGGCTTGGCCGGCGTCCGCGCCTTGACCGCCGCGGCGCCGAAGCCGGGCGGCGCGTGCTCGACCTCGGGCTGGGTGAGGACCTTGTAGATGTGGTCGACGTGCTCGAAGAAGCGCTCGGCCTTGCGGTCGCGGGGGTGCTGCAGGGTCACCGCGAAGTCGGCGCGGATGCTGCCCGGGTTCCGGCCCAGGACGATGACGCGGTCGGCGAGCAGGACCGACTCCTCGATGTTGTGGGTCACCATGAAGATGGCGCGCGTGGGGATGCGCCGGTTGAGCCAGAGCTCCATGAGCTCGCCGCGCAGGTTCTCCGCGGTGAGCACGTCGAGGGCGGAGAACGGCTCGTCCATGAAGAGCACCTCCGGCTCGACGACGAGGGCGCGCGCGAAGCCCACGCGCTGCTTCATGCCGCCGGAGAGCTCCTTCGGATAGGCGGTCTCGAAGCCGTCGAGGCCGACGGTGTCGAGGATCTTCAACGCCCGCTTGCGGCGCTCGACGACGGCGACGCCGCGCGCCTGGAGCGGCGCCTCGACGTTGTCGAGCACCGTCAGCCAGGGGAAGAGCGCGAAGCTCTGGAAGACGATCGAGACGTTGGGGAGCGTGCCGTCGAGCGGCCGGCCGTGCCAGATCACCTCGCCGGCCGAGGGCGCGGCGAGCCCCGAGAGCATGCGCAGG
>DATBQN010000061.1:0-11103 GCA_036560825.1 Thermoanaerobaculia bacterium | reverse complement strand
GACCGTCTGGTGATCGGCGCCTTCGAGCTCGCGGTCGAGGGCGAGCTGGAAGCGACCTCGCCGCCGAATCCGGCGCCGGCCGCCGGCAGACCGGCCTCGGTGCTCGCCAACGCCACCATCATCCGTCCCCTCGCCGAGTTCGCGGTCGAGCTCGGCCTGCTCACCGGGCCAGCCGGCTCTCCTCCGCCTGCGGTGGCCAGGGCGATCCCGCCGGAAGCCCGGGCCACCGCCGTCCAGCCCGAGGGGGACGGTTATGCCCATCGCATGCTGGGCATTCTCACCCGCGTCGGACGGGTGCTGGTCACCGCCGACAGCGTCGACGAGGTCCTCGCGCGGGTGCTCGACCTCGCCTATGAGGCGCTCCCGGTCGAGCGCGGCTTCTTCCTGTTGCGTCCCGAGAGCGCGAGCGAGGAGACCGACGCGGGCGAGCTGGTCTGCGAGCTGGCGCGCTTCAAGGACCGGGTCGAGGTGCGGCCGCAGGGCGAGGTGCCGGTGTCGAGGACGATGCTCCAGGAGGTCATGCGCCAGCGGGTGGCGCTGGTGACCTACGATGCGATGGCCGACGAGCGGCTGTCGGGCGGCGAATCGATCCGCCTGCACCAGATCCGCGCCGCGATGTGCGCTCCGCTGTGGTCGGGAGACCGCATCATCGGCGTCGTGCAGCTCGACTCGCCGTTCAGAGCGGGCGCCTTCAACGAGCGCGACCTCGACGTCCTCGCCGCGCTCGCCAACTACGTGGCGGTGGCGGTGGAGCGCATCCGCTACGCGCGCCGTGCCGAGTTCGAGCGCGAGGTGCGGAGCCGGCTCGAGCGCTACCACTCGCCGGCGGTCATCGACGAGGTGCTCCGCGAGCGGCGCGACGGCCTGCGGCGGCCGCGGGGGGTGGTGGCGTCGGTCCTCTTCGCCGACCTCGTGGGTTTCACGCCGTTCTCCGAGTCGGCGCCGCCGGAGGCCGTGGCCGATCTGCTGGACGCCTTCCTCTCCCGCGCCGTCGAGGCGATCTTCGAGGCCGGGGGCACGCTCGACAAGTTCATCGGCGACTGCGTGATGGCTTTCTTCGGGGCCCCCGTGCCGCAGCCGGACCACGCGCAGCGGGCGGTGCGGGCGGCGATCGAGGTCCAGCGCCGTCTGGCGGAGTGGAGCGGCCGCCGGCGGGAGGAGGGCCTCTCCGGCTTCAGCGCCCGCGTCGGCGTCAACAGCGGCCCGGTGGTGGTGGGGGACATCGGGAGCAGCCGCCGGGTCGACTACACCGTGCTCGGCAACACGGTGAACGTCGCCGCCCGGCTCGAAGCCTCCATCGCCCGCCCCGGCGACGTCGTCCTCGGCCCGGAGACCCACCGGCTGCTCGCCGGCATGGTCCCCACCGAGAGCCTGGGCGAGCTCCAGCTGAAGGGGCTGCAGCAGAGGATCGTGGCCTACCGGGTGCGGTGAGCGCACGAAAAGGGCAACCTCGCGGTCGCCCCGGGGTTTGCCGCGTCGAGCGGTGGGCTGGGCTCGGACGCTGGGGCTCGGTCTACTTGGCGGCGGGAATGGCGAGCACCTGGCCGGGCTTGATCTCGGCCCTGCTGCGGAGGCCGTTGGCGCGCTCGATCTCGGCGACGCTGGTGCGGTTCTTCTTCGCGATCCGCCACAGGTTGTCGCCGCGGCCTACCCGGTAGCTCTTGGCGTGCACCGTCCGCACCGCCCGGCCGCGGCGGGAGCGGCCGCGTGCGCTCCTGCCGCGCGCCGACGAAGAGCTCCGATAGTAGGAGGCCGAGGAGGGCGCCGCCGAGCGGTGCACGTAGGGCACCGCGGGCGCCGCCGCTCCGGCCGCCTCGAGCGCGGCCATCTGTGGCGGCGGCAGCTCGTCCGGCGTGCCGTCGAGATAGTGCAGGTTGGGCTCGGCGAAGACCGCCACGTGGTAGTGCGGCGGCCAGTGCTCGCGGGTCGCCTCGATCTGCCCCTTCCCCTCGAGCGAGAGGAGGGCGCTCTCGATGTAGCGGCGGCACGAGGCGCGGTCGCTCCGCCGCAGGTCGACCGCCATGCCGGTCGGATGGACCGAGATCTCGGAGGCGTTGCGCGGCTGCCGGTCGATCGGGCGGGTGGCGCTGGTCACCACCAGCGGCTCCCCGCAGGCGGCCCGGTAGTGGTGCGCCAGCTGGTCGATGAACGCCTTGACCTCCACGCGGGCGAGGGGGAAGGAGACCTCGCCGGTCGCCAGCTCGTAGTCGGCGCTGCCGGTGAGGGGCACCAGGAGACCGCGCTGGGCGAAGTCCTGGACCTCGGCGACCGTGCGCAGATAGGTCAGCCCCTCCTGCTGCGCGCCCAGGTTCTGGCGCAGCATCGACGCCCGCGAGCCGTCGAGGCTCTGCGCGGCGGCAGGAAGGTCGGCCGAGCTCAGGAGAGCCAGGCCGGAAGCCAGACAGAGGAGGAGGTTGAGGCCGGTGTGGAGGAGGTGGGCGCGGACGTGCATATGCGGCATTCGCTACTCCCTAGAAGCGAGGAGCCCACTGATACCAGCGGCGCCGTCTGATCGTTACGCTCTCGTCACTCAACTTGGGGCGGGAGGGTAGCACGGATTGGTTCCGTTACCAAGCCCTTTGTTTGTGCGGAGTTGGCTGGCCTTCGCGAGGGCGCCGCGGGCCAGGACCGACGAGCGGGTGGATGGCGTCGCCTGAGCCGATGTCTCGGTTGCGTAGTTCAGGAACGTCCCAATGGATAGGGGCAGGCTCCGTCCGGCATGCCGCCGGGCGTGGAGACCCGCCCTCACCCGGAGGCGAACATGTCCCGCCGTCAACCGAAGCTCGTCGTCCTCACCCTAGCGTCGTCCCTCCTCCTCGCCGTCCTGCCGGCGCGCGCGCAGGCCCGTCCGGCGGCCCGAGAGGTCGGCCTTGAGAGGTCACAAGCCACTGATTTCATTCATCTTCTCTGGATGTCCTTCAGCTACCTCTGGAGCCCTCGGCCATGGACCTCGATACGGGGTGGCGAAGGCGGCTCACTCGACCCGAACGGCAAGCCGCTCGGCGCTGGAACCTCCATCGTGCCGCCCGTCCCGCCGAGTGACGAGGGTGGCTCGCTCGATCCCGACGGCCATTATTAGGATCTCTGGGGCCGGCCCTGCCGGCCCCAGATTTTCGTATTTCAGTGTCACGAAATCTCCTCTTCCGGAAACTCACCTTCTAGAGAAGCTTCCCGGTCCGCTGGTGGGAATGGCAGGCCACGGCGGACAAGAACGAGGAGGGCCAGTGGAGGACGACCATCTGTCGATCGAGACGCTCGCGCGGTGGCTCGCCGGCGACCTGGAGCACGAGGAGCTGGTGAACCGGGTAATCCCCCACTTCCTGGCGGTCTGTCCCGAATGCCGGGAGACCTACGAGGAGATCGTTCGCCTCAAGCGGGAGTTCGAGCACTGGGACGAACGGGTGGCGGTGTTCGAGGGCCGCCAGGCGCCGGAGCTCCTCGAGGAGCTGGCCGGGCAGCCGCTCGACGCCCGGGTCGCCAGGGTGCGCGAGGAGGATCGATTCCAGACCTGGGCGCTCTGCCAGCTGCTCCTCAAGAAGAGCCTGAAGACGGCGATCGACGATCCCCTCGAGGCGGTCGCCCTGGCCGAGCTCGCGGTGCGGGTCTCCGAGCGGCTGGACGCGGCGGCCTACCATCCGCACTGGCTGCTCGATCTGCAGGCCAAGGCATGGGCCTACCTCGGCAACGCGCTCCGCGTCCTCGGCGAGCTGTG
The DNA here is from genome assembly GCA_036560825.1 of Thermoanaerobaculia bacterium. Lineage (GTDB taxonomy): Bacteria > Acidobacteriota > Thermoanaerobaculia > Multivoradales > UBA5704 > DATBQN01. The sequence goes on along the minus strand of DATBQN010000061.1, from coordinate 7,391 downwards.
GAGCGCCGAAGGATCGTTCCGCCGAGCTGAGGAGGTCCTCAGCCAGAGCCTTACTGGCAATCTCCTGGTTCGCGCTGAGATCCTCGACCTCAAGAGCTCACTGCTACGAGCGCAGAGGCGACTCGTTGAGGCCCGGCAGGTCGTCGATGAGGCTCTTGCCGCATATCACCAAGAAGAGGATTCCCGCGGCATCGGCAAAGCTCTCATTCAGCGGGCTAAGATCCTCGAGGAACAAGGCGAGCTCGAAGCGGCGATCGAGGCTCTCGCGGAAGCGGCCCTGGTGGTCGACGCCGCGCCGGATGCCCGCCTCCTGCTCTGCGCGCGGCACAACCTGGTCTGGTTGCTGACCACGGCTGGCCGCCACTCCGAGGCCGAGGCGCTGTTGCCGGAGGTGCGGCGGCTGGCGACCGAGCTGGGCAATCCGCTCGATCTCGTGCGGCTGCGCTGGGCGGAGGGGCGGATCGACCTCGGGCTCGGGCGACGCGGGCCGGCGGAAGCCGCCTTCCGCGAGGTGCAGAGGGAGTTCTTCGAGCGGCGGATGGGCTTCGACGCGGCCCTGGTGTCGCTCGACCTCGCCGTGCTCTACGCCGCGGAGGGCTGCATCGCCGAGATCAAGCAGCTCGCCGCCGAGATCATGCCCGTCTTCGAGTCGCGCGAGGTCCACCGCGAGGCGATCGCCGCCCTCATCATGTTCCAGCAGGCGGCCGAGGAGGAGCGGCTGACCGTGGCCCTCGCCCGCCATCTTGCGGCCTTCCTCGGACGAGAAAGGGGGGCTCGCCCTCCGGTGAGCCTGCGATGATAAGCTTTCGCGCGCTTGATCGCGGACAACCACCGACCCGCGCGGGGCCCCGAGGGCCGCGCTGCCGGGGTTGTCCCCCCAGGAGATGCTGCCGGCAACGCCATGACCGAATACACCGTCCCCCGCGACACCCGGCGCGTCCCCCTCGCCACCCGGGTCCAGCTCAAGTTCGAGTGGTTCAGCGGCTTCATCAGCGAGTACTCGGCGAACCTCTCGCCGGGCGGGATGTTCATCCGCACGCAGACTCCCGAGCCGGTAGGCCGCGAGCTGGGGTTCGAGTTTCGTCTGGGCGACGGCTTCGAGCTCATCCAGGGGACGGGCGAGGTGATGTGGGTGCGGCCGCTCGACGAGTCGCCGGAGAAGCCGGCCGGCATGGGCATCCGCTTCCTCGAGCTGTCTCCGCACAGCCGGGAGCTGATCGGACGCATGGTCGAGACCTACGTTCGCGAGGGAGGCACTCCCTTCGACGTCGGCCGGGCTCCGGCCGCCCCGGCCGCTCCAGCCGTTCCGCCCGCTCCAGCCACTCCTGCCGCCCCGCCTCTTCGGGCCGCGCTACCCGTGCGCCCCCCCTCGCCGGTCGTTCCGCCCGCGAGCCCGTCGTCTCCAGCCGTTCCGCCCGCGGCCGCCGTCTCGGAGCCTGCTCTGCCGCCGGTAGCCCGTCCGGAGGTCCGACCTCCGCGTCCTGAGCCCACGGTCTCGAAGCCTCCGCCCGCCCCGGCGCCGGAAAGGCCGCCGGCGCTGGCCGAGCCGTCGCCCTGGCCCGGTCTCCTCGCGGCCAGCGCCGCCGCTCCGCCGGCGAAGGCCATCGAGCCATCGCTGGCGATCGAGCCCGAGATCGTCGACGAAGAGCGTCCGGTCCGGGTCTCGCGGATCGTCCTCTGGACGCTCTTTGCCGCCTTCCTCGGCCTCCTGGCCTGGATGGCCCTCTCGCAGGACTTCTTCCTCGGTCTGTTCAGCGGGCGCGGGGCGGTCGCCGCCGCCACGCGTCCCGTGGCGCCGCATCGCGGGGCGCCCCGCCTGACCGCGAGGCCGGCGGAGGCGCCCGGGGCCTCGCCGTCCACCACCGTGGCCGCCGCGCCGGCTCCTCCGGGCCGGGGTCCGGCGGCGAGCTCGCCGGCGCCGGCGGCACCCACGGCGTCGGCCCCGGCGGCGGCCGCCACCGCGCCGCTCACGGCGATCGAGAAGATCACCTGGCAGCAGAACCCGGACGGCACCGAGGTCGTGGTCTGGGGCAACGGGACGTTCCGGCGACAGGACTACGGCCACTACCGCATCGACGGCGATCCGCCGCGCGAGCTGATCAAGCTGCGCGGCATCGGTCGCCCCTTCGGCGACGGGCGCCTGGTCGTCGGCACGCGGCAGGTCCGCCAGGTGCGCACCGGCCTCCACTCCGAAGGGGACCGCAGCGAGCTCCACGTCGTGCTCGACCTCACCGGCTTCGGCGTCGAGGTGACCGGCATCCGGGAGGACGCGGAGCGGCTGCGGATCTTCCTCAAGGGGAAGTAGCCCCTCGCATGCGGGCCGCGGCCGTATACTCTCCGCTCAAGACCGCGCAGGCCCGATCTGGCGCCGTTTGAGGAGATTTCGAGTGGGTATCCTTTTTCCCAAGGGGAGCCGCCGCCCGGCGGCGTGCGGCGGCTGATGGCGGACGTCGATCGCCTGAAGCGCCGCCTGCTGCTCGAGCTGGTGCAGGAGAACGTCGACCTCATCGAGGGGCGCTATCGGCTCCGCCGGCCGCATCGCCACGGCGCCTGGCGCCGGATCGCGACGGCCGGCATCATCCTCGCCCTCGTCTCCGCCGGCCTGCTCGGCGGCGCGCGCTTCGTCTCGCCGCTCGCCGTGCGCGCCCGGCTCGGCGCCGCGCCGCCCGCTCTCGGCCCGCTGCGTCCGCTCGCCGCGCGCCTGCTGTCCCGCATCGCTCCCGACCTCGGTCTGCCGGCGCCCCGCCCCATCGACCTCGCCGCCCTCCCGCTCTCCGTGCGGCGGATCGTCCTCGACTCCGGCCACGGCGGCGAGGACGTCGGCACCCATACCCTATCGGGGGTGAGCGAGAAGAGCCTCACGCTCGACATCGCCTTCCGCCTGCGCTCGCTCCTGCAACGGGACTTCCAGGTGCTGATGACGCGCGACGGCGATCGCGCCGTGGGGCTCGAGGAGCGGGCGGCGATCGCCAACCGCGCCGGCGCCGACCTCTTCGTGTCGATCCACCTGAACTGGATCGCCAATCCCGCGGTGCGCGGCGTCGAGACCTACTACCTGGGGCCGACCGACGATCCGGTGCTCACCGAGCTCGCCGCCGCCGAGAACCGCGGCTCGCGCTATTCCCTGGCCGACATGCGGAAGATCCTCGATCGGCTGTACGCCGACGTGCGCCAGGACAGCTCGCGGCGCCTCGCCGAAGCGGTGCAGGCGTCGCTCTTCCATTCCCTCGTCCAGGTCAACCCGGCGCTCGACGACCGCGGCGTCAAGGCGGCGCCCTTCCTCGTCCTCGTCTCGACCGAGATGCCCGCCATCCTCTCCGAGGTCTCGTGCCTGTCAAACGACGACGAGGCGCGCCGGCTGTCCCAGGAGTCTTACCGCCAATCGATCGCCGAGGCGCTCGCCCGCGGGATCCGCTCGTATGCCGATTCCGTGGCGGGGTCCGGACAGAGAGTCGCGAAAGGAATCGGATGATGAGCAACAAGAGCCAGGTGGTCAACGTCGGGATCGATCTCGGTACCTCGCGCAGCTCGATCTCCTCGTCGAACGGCGCCCGCCACGTCGTCGAGAGCTACGTCGGCTGGCCGCTCGACATGGTGGCGCGGAAGGTCCTCAAGAAATCCGTCCTCATCGGCCGCGAGGCGCTCGACAACCGGCCCATGCTCGACCTCCACCGGCCGCTCGAGGAGGGGATGATCAAGGACGGCTCCGAGAAGGACGCGGCGGCGGTGCGCGAGCTGCTCTGGCACCTGCTGTCGCTGGCCGGGCTCGACCGCGAGTCGAAGAACGGCGTCAAGGTGCGGGCCGTGGTCGGCGTCCCCGCCGAGGCGCTGCGGGTCAACAAGCAGCACGTCCGGAAGGCGATGCAGGACGCCGCCGACAGCCTCATGATCGTCTCGGAGCCGTTCGCGGTGGCCTATGGCATGGAGGCGCTCCTCCATACCATGATCATCGACATCGGCGCCGGCACCACCGACTTCTGCGTCATGAACGGCCGCCTCCCCACGGAGGATGACCAGCGCACGCTGACCCTCGCCGGCGACTGGATCGACGAGCAGCTCATGCGCCTCGTCCGCGAGCATCACCCTTCGGCCCGCTTTTCGGTCCACATGGTGCGCGGCTGGAAGGAGGCGTCGAGCTTCGTCGACGAGCCGCCGGCGCCGGTCAAGGTGACGGTGCCGATCGACGGCAAGCCGACCGAGATCGACATCACGCCGGAGATGCGCCAGGCCTGCGAGGGAATCCTCCCCTCGCTCATCGAGTCGATGTTCGACCTCCTCTCGCGGGTCGACCCCGAATACCAGGAAAGGGTCCGCAACCACATCATCCTCTCGGGCGGCACCGGCCTCATCCGCGGGCTCGCGGCGCGGCTCGAGAGCGAGCTCGAGGCCTTCGGCGGCGGTACGGTGACCGTCGTCAAGGACCCGGTCTTCGTCGGCTCGGACGGCGGCCTCGCCATCGCGCAGGACGCGCCCGACGCGGACTGGGAGCGGCTGAGCGCTTAGCCTGGGACGGCGGCGAGCGGCGGCTCGCCGAGCGCCGTGGCCACCGCCCCGGCGAGCGCGTAGGTGAGGAGCGCCCAGGCGAGCCCGAGGACGGCGGCCAGAGCGAGGCCGCCCCAGGGGGCGCCGCCGGTCGTCGCGAGCGAGACGATCCTGGCCGCGAGGTCGTCGCCGCGGAGGAGCCCGCGCGTGGCCGCGGTCGACCACGGCGGCAGGCGGGTGACGAGGATCGAGCCGATCTCGTAGGCGTCGCCGCCGAGCGAGAGGAAGGGTGCGAGAGCGACGGGGAGGAGGAGGCCGAAGACGAGGGGGCGGAGAGCCCGCGCGGCGCGCCGCAGCGCCCAGACCCCTGGGAGCGCCGTCAGCGCGAACGGCCCGAAGTCGGTCGCGAGGTAGATCAGGTCGTTCCCCCTCGTATCGAAGCCGGACAGACGGCCGGCGTAACCGCCGCCACCGGCCACCACGAAGGGCAGGAAGCGGGCGAGCAGAGCGCCGCCGTAGAGGGGCGCGATCTCCAGCCGAGAGACCGTTCCGCCGGCGGCCCGACAGGCGGCGGCGTGGAGCAGCTCGTGGACCGGCACGTAGATCCACCAGCCGATCAGGAGACCCAGCGCCATGCGGGCGAAGGCCCCGACGCCCGAGCCGCCGCCTCCAGAGAGGCTGCGATCGAGGCCGCGCCAGACGTCCCGCGCCGCGAGGAAGGGTGAGAGTGCTCCTCCGCGCGGCGCTTTCACGAGCCGCAATCTAACAGGATGGCTGCCGCGGGAGCTGCCGCCTTGAACCCGGCCTGCCCATTTCCTTAGCATGCGGGCGGCGCTCGAGGGAGGCGAGGAAACGGCCTGGCGTAGGAGATGAGAGATCGATTTTCCAGCAATTGCAGTGCTACGATATGAGCGATGACCCTGCATCCTGAGGAGATCCGCGTCGCGGCTACGCTGCGCGAGCTGGCGGTGCGCGGCGAGGCCGTTCCCGAGATCGTCGAAGGCGCCCTCGGCTGGCGCGACGGCAGGCTGCTGGAGGTCCTCGAAGGCCGCGAAGGGGTGTCGCTCCACGAGCTCTTCGAGCTGCTGGGAGAGCTGGAGACGACCCCTGCCGACTTCTTCAGCCGGCTCTACCGCCTCGGCGCTCACTCCACCGAGGAGGGCCACGACGCCCGCTTCGCGGAGAGCCAGCGCGCCGTCCTCGATGCCTTGGAGCGCAGACGGCGGTGGAAGAAAGAGCGCGACGAGGGTTGAGCTCTGGATCGTCCGAGCATCAACCGCTCGCCGGTTGTTGGAGCTCCTGGAAGAATCGAGATGCCTCGGCCCCGAATTTCATGCTCTGCAGCCAGCTCGCCGTCTCTTCGCGGAGGATCGCTGCCTTGCCGCCCTCCCCGAGGTGCTCGAAGGTCCTCATCAGGTCGCGAGTCACGACGATCGCTTCGCGGGCGAGCCGGCGCTCGATGTATGCCTTGCGGACCCGGCCAAGCGTCTGAGAAGCCGATATCCGCTCCTGTAGGGCATTGAGCAGCAGACCCTTCTGCCATTCCATGCGCAGCAAGATCAGGGGTTCGCTGTCCGGGTTGGTCGGCGGCAGAGCCCGGTACGCCTGGCGCGCCTCAGGGAGCTTGCCGAGATCGACGTAGCAGGCTACGAGATTGATCCTGGCGGCGAGGAAGAGGCTGGGGTCCTCTCGCCGAGGGATCTTCGGCAGCAGACGACAGAACAAGCGAGATGCCTGCTCCGGATCGCCGCTGTAGAGGGTGGCGATCGCACCGGTTACCTCGGCGCTGGCGGACCGGTGTTTCATGCCAAGGTCCTCGAAGTACACGGAGGCCTCATGGGCGAGCTCGCTCGCGGCCTGGAATTTCCTTTGTAAGGTGAGCAGCGAAGCAGTCCTGGCGAACACCGCGGCGCGAAGCTCGGGGTTTCCCGTCCCCCGCTCGAGGTACCTCCATGCCATCTTCATGGTGTCCTCGGCTTCGACCAACCTGCCCAAGACGCGCAGCGCGTTGCTGCACTGGGCCTCGGCCTCAGCCCGCAGGTCCGAGAGCTTGGCCTTGCTGCCCGCGGAGTCCGGGGTGCACCCGCATGCCGCGACCCGGGCCATCAGCGCCCAGTGCAGCATCTCCTCCGGATTGCTGTATCGGATCGCGTGACTCTTTTCGATCAGCCACCGGGTGAGGAAGGGGATGGCCGTTTGGAACTCCCCTCCCGGCGCGAATTGGGCCGATTCGACCGGCAGCCCCAGCTCGGCGAGCAGTATTCCCGGAGGAGCCTCGACGGGGCGTCCGTTGGTAAAGAAGAGGTCGATCGTCCTCTCCGCTCTCGCCAGGGTTCGGCTGTAGTCGAACTGTCCTTCGGATGCGGGACGGGAAAGCGACCATCGCGAGCCCGGCAATGGACGGGGAAGCTGTCCCCGGGTGTCCAATTCCCTCAGGCGTGCCAGACAGGTGTCGCAGCCGGCGAGAAGATGCCGGACGACCCTGGAGGGCTCCGACCGGCTGCGGCGATCAGCAGCCAGAAAGGCGGCCAGTTGCTGCGTAGATGGATGCTCGGGCAAGGATCGCCTCGCCCCGAAGGGCGAGACGATCCTATCGCGAACGCTCCTCAGCCGACCTCGACCTCGGAGGATTGGCCGAGACTCTTGAGCCTCGCCGTCAACGCCCGAATGACGTCGAGGGCTCGATTCTCCTGGTCGGCAATCTTCTGGAGCTGGAGCAGCGATGCCAAGCTCTCGCGGTCGACCCGGAGGGAACGGAAGATCGGTACTGTCTCCGTAACCGTCTGCTTGAGCTTGGCGACGGCGCCGAGCCGGACGTAGACAGAGGCCAGATCGAGCGAGACGACCGCTACCTCGTAAGCGAGGTCCCGCTCCATGAAGCCTTTGCGTGCTCGCAGGAGGGTGGTCTC
>DATBQN010000060.1:0-1527 GCA_036560825.1 Thermoanaerobaculia bacterium | reverse complement strand
GGAGGCCGAGGTGATGGCGGGGGTCGAGATCTCGCGCGCCTACGTCGGGGTCGCCGGGGCCGACATCCGCAGCGTCAACTCGCGCGGCATGGTCTCGGTGTCGCGCAAGGACCGCGAGATCACCCGCCAGGACATCCAGCGGGTGCTCGACGCCGCGAAGTCGGCGGCGCTCCCCTCGGACCGCGAGATCCTGCACGCCATCCCGCAGGAATTCATCGTCGACGAGCAGGGGGGGATCGGCGATCCGCTGGGGATGCTGGGGAGCCGCCTGGAGGTGATGGTCCACCTGGTGACCGGGAACGTCACCCGCTCGAAGACGCTCTTGACCTGCGTCAACCGCGCCGGCATCGAGGTGGTGGAGATCGTCTTCGAGCCCCTCGCCACGGCGGAGGCGGTGCTGACGCCGGACGAGCGCGAGCTCGGATCGCTCCTGGTCGACGTCGGCGCCGGGACCACCGAGTACGCCCTCTTCGCCGACGGCGAGATCCGCTACAGCGCGGTGGCGCCGATCGGCGCCGGCCACTTCACCAACGACCTCGCCATGGTGCTGCGCACGCCGTTCGCCGAGGCCGAGCGCATCAAGACCAAGCAGGGGTGCTGCCTGCCCTCGATGGTGACCGACGAGGAGGGGATCTCGGTCCCCACCGTGGCCGGCGGCACGGCGCGGGTGGTGCCGCGGCGCGAGCTCTGCGACATCCTCCAGCCGCGCGCCGAGGAGCTCTTCGGCATGGTGCGCGAGGACCTCCTGAAGCACGCCAGCGAGGAGAGCCTGCGCGGCGGCGTGGTGCTCACCGGCGGCGGCGCGCAGCTCGACGGCCTCCTCGAGCTCGCCGAGCAGATCTTCGACGCCGGCGTGCGCTACGGCCTGCCGCGCGGCCTGGGCGGCCTGGTCGACGTCATCAGCAGCCCGAGCTGGTCGACCGCCTCGGGCCTCCTCCTCTACGCCCGCGGCGCCGAGGAGACCCAGGGCAAGGTGCAGAAGAAAGCGGCCTGGAGCGTGCGCAGCATGGTGGGGAGCCTGCGCGGCATGTTCGCCGACCTGTTGTAGGGGAGAATAGACATGCCCGGCCGAGAGACCAATTCGCGATTCGGATTCAAACCGATAGGGGGTAGACCCATGATCCTATTCGACGAGCAGGACGGTCCACAGACGCCGCTGGCGATCGAGCCCGACGCGGTGCCGGCGCGCATCAAGGTCATCGGCGTCGGCGGCGGCGGCGGCAACGCGGTCAACCGCATGATCGACTCCCAGCTCCGCGGCATCGAGTTCATCGCCGCCAACACCGATCTCCAGGCGCTCCGCAAGTGCCGCGCCCCGGTGAAGCTGCAGATCGGCAACCTGCTCACCAAGGGCCTCGGCGCCGGCGCCGATCCCGAGGTCGGGAAGAAGGCGGCGCTCGAGGACACCGAGCACATCCTCGAGCTCCTCGAGGGGGCCGACATGGTCTTCTTGACCGCCGGCCTGGGCGGCGGCACCGGCACCGGCGCGGCGCCGATCATCGCCTCGCTGGCGGCCGAGATCGGCGC
>DATBQN010000059.1:0-2273 GCA_036560825.1 Thermoanaerobaculia bacterium | reverse complement strand
GGTGAGGTGGGCGATCTCCTGCTCGATCTCCGACGGCGTCATCCCCTTGATGTCCTGGTTGGAAGGGAGGCCGATGCCGTCGAGCGCCGTGGAATCGTAGGCGGCGGCGGGCGGCTCGGCGATCTCGCCGGCGTCTTGCTGGGCGCGGACGAGGGAGAGGGCGTGCTGGATGTTGGGCAGCGAGAGCCCCAGCACTCCCGCGAGCTTGACGTAGAGGTCGCGCGGGTTCCTGACGTTTCCCCGCTCCCAGTCGGAGATCGTGTTGGGGCTGACCTTCGCGTCCCGTGCCAGCTCGTCCCGCGTCTTGCCGCGGGCCGAGCGGAGGACGGAGATGACGCGGCCGCGCTCGACGGGGTCGAGCGCGCGGAGGAACTCTTCGGCGCTCTGCACTTCGCGAACATATTGCAGTCGGCCGCTGAAGAGCAATACAACTTCAATCCAGTCAACAAGTTACGTCTAGACGTGCCGATGAGAAATCCTCCCTTTTCGACCCATCAAGGCAGGCTTTCGGGTGGTCCGGAAGGACTTTTCCTCGGAAGACGGCCCGCCAGGCGGGAGAAACTCCCGCAATCGGCCTAGCGGTTCTCGGCGATCTTCGCGGCGGCGCTGCGGCGGACGGTCTCCACGAGGTCGTCCTTGCTCGGCAGCTCGCTGAAGACGTGAGTGGCGCCGCCGGGGAGGTAGAGGAGATAGAAGGGGATGCCGTAGCGGCCGTGCTCGGCGAGGAAGCGGCCGATCTCGTCGTCGCGGCTCGTCCAATCGGCGCGCATCGGCACCACGGCGTGCTCGCGGAAGGCGCGCGCCACCTCCGGGGTGTCGAGGACCAGGCGCTCGTTGACCTTGCAGGTGAAGCACCAGTCGGCGGTCACGTCGACGAAGACGAGCTGGCCGGAGGCGGCGAGCGACTCGGCGTGGACGCGATCGAAGGAGACCCAGGGGATGAGCCCGGCCGATCGGGTAGCGGTCGCGCCGGCCATCCGGGCGCCGCCGGGCGCCGCCGCGATCCAGATCGCGGCGACGGCGGCCGCGGCGACTCCGGCGAAGGCGAGGCGGCGGAAGGCTCCCGGCCGCTCCGTCCGGTGGCGCAGCCAGACGAAGAGGGCGAGGGCGAGGAGCAGGATCTCGAACAGGGCGACGCGCTCGGGGCCGAGCTGGCCGGCGAGCACGAAGAGGAGCCAGACCGCCGAGCCGGCGAGGAGGAAGCCGAGGGCGCCGCGCAGGCGCTCCATCCAGGCGCCCGGCCGCGGGAAGAACCGCGCCGCGCCGGGGAAGGCCGCGAGGAGGAGGTAGGGGAGCGCCATCCCCACGCCGACGGCGGTGAAGATGGCGAGGATGCCGGGCGCCTCCTGGGCGAGGGCGAAGCCGATCGCGGTGCCCAGGAAGGGCGCCGAGCAGGGGGTCGCCATGAGGGTGGCGAAGAGGCCCGAGGCGAAGTGGCCGGCCATCCCTTCGCGCGGTCCCTTGGCGCCCAGCCGCGCCAGCCCCTGCGGCAGGTGGATCTCGAAGAGGCCCCAGAGGTTGAGGCAGAAGACCACCACCACCACGGCGAGGAAGGCGACGAAGCCGGGGCGCTGGAACTGCACTCCCCAGCCCACGGCCGCGCCGGCGGCGCGGGCGGCGATCGCCGCGCCGGCGAAGAGCCAGAACGAGGCGAGGATGCCGGCCGCCGTGGCGAGGCCGCCGCGCACCACCTCGGCGCGCCCGCCGGCGGCGCTCCGCACGAGGCCGAAGACCTTGAGCGAGAGGACCGGCAGGACGCAGGGCATGGCGTTGAGGATGAGGCCGCCGAGGAGCCCGACGAGGAGCATCAGGCCGAGCCCGGCCGTGCCGCTCGCGGCAGCTGCCGGGCGCGCGCCGGCGGGGGAGTCGGGCGACAGCGCGCCCGTGGCCACGCCGCCCGGCCCGACCTTGAGCGCGAGCCTCGCCTCGGCGGTGACCGGAGGCAGGCACTCGTTCTGGTTGCAGGCCTGGTAGAAGAGCGAGGCGAGGACCGGGACGGTCCCCGCCGGAGCGCCCGCGGGGACGGCGACGTCGGCGAGCACGGCGACCTTGCCGTCGTAGACGGCGAGCGGATCGGGCCCGAAGGCGAACTTGCGCATCGTCGCCTTGGGGTAGCGGAGCGCCGGCGCCGGCCAGCCGTTGGGGAGCGAGAGGGTGAGGGTCGTCGGGATCAGGTACTCGAACGTCGGCTGGTGGCTGTTGACGTGCCAGCCGGGGACGATGGTCACCCTGGCCGCCAGGTGCGCCGTCGTCCCCGCCTCGTAGGCGGTGCG
>DATBQN010000058.1:0-1715 GCA_036560825.1 Thermoanaerobaculia bacterium | reverse complement strand
TTTCGCTGGAGTTGGCTCCCTCCCTGGGTGAGTACCTGTTGGAAGTATATGTCCAGGGCGGGGGCCATGCGATCGTCTTGACACCGACTTCCCCCAAGCGCAGGGTGTCGCGCTTCTCAAGCCGCTCGGCCGCGGCGAGGAGCCCGCATCTCCGCCTGAAAGTACTCAGCAGTGGTGTAGCGGCAGGCTCCGCCCGCGCCCCTACCCCGCCCTCCGCGACGCCAGCGCGGCGTAGCCGCCGCCCGTCTCGTCGAGGTCGGCGAGCTGGCCCGCGAGGCCGGCGGCGCGGCGGATGGAGGTCCAGGGGATGCGGGCGAGGAGGTCGGCGAAGCGCGGGCGGAAGCCGCGGCGGCCGGTCTCGTGGATGAAGCGGGCGAGGCCCCGGAGGGGACCCGGGGTGGGCGCGGCGGAGAGCTCCCAGGGGTGGACGACGAAGACCGGCAGCCCGCCGCGCGCGCGGTGCGCCATGGCCGCGTTGGCCAGCCATCGCGGCGACACCAGGCGGCCCGTCCAGCTCCCCGCCGGCAGGCGCAGGCGGCCGCCGAAGGAGAGCGGCGGGAACTCGAGGAGCGAGCCGCCCGGCCAGGAGAGGCGCGACGCCGCGCGCGGGTTCCGCTTGTGGCCGGCGAAGGGGTAGGTGGCGAGCGAGCTGTCGTAGCGGTAGCCCGCCGCGGCGAGCATCGGCAGGCGGCAGTTGCCGAGGGCGCGGAGCGACCACTCGGGCGCCCGGTATCCCGAGACGGCGACGCCCGTGAGGTCCTCGAGGAGCGCCTTGGCGCGCGCCGCGTCGCGCGCGAACTCCTCGGGAGAGCGATCGGAGGCGCGCAGGTGATGGTAGTCGTGGCTCGCCACCTCGTGTCCGGCGGCGGCGATCTCGCGCACCCGCCGGGGCAGGCGCTCCGCCACCTCCCCGAGCACGAAGAAAGTCGCCGAGCGGCCGCTCCGCGCCAGCATGTCGAGGAGCTCGGGGAGCAGGCGGTCGAGCTCGTTGGCGAGCGCCGGCCGGCTGGCGGGACGGACGTACGACGGCACCAGGCAGGTGTGGTACCACTCCTCGACGTCGACCGTCAGCGCGAAGCCGAAGGGACCGCCGAGCGGCGCGACGCCGGGGACGGGGCCGTCGCAGGGCCCTGGCGCGAGTGGCTCGGAGCCCATCATGGAGGTGACGACCCTGACACAGTTTTGTAAGCGCTGCAACGAAGGTCTCGCGCCCGTCTCCCGCTGGTCTCGCGCTTGTCTCCAATCATCGCTTGTGACATTCTTCACTAGCCCGCTGCTCGCTGGGGCTCCGGTCGTTGATCGTCGGAGGATGCACGCCCTGTGCCGTGGTGTCCAGGCGGCTCCGGCGAGGGCTCGTCGACCGGATTGATGCGCGCCGCGGGACGGTCTCTGGAGGTCGCCTTTGCCCGAGCAGTACTACCCGGTGCTCCTCATGTTGGGGCTCGCGATCGTGGTGGGGATCGCCATCCTCGGCATCTCGCATCTCCTCGGCAAGCAGGTCGGCGGCCTGGTCAAGGGCACCCCCGTCGAGTCCGGCATGCCGCTCCTCGACGTCTCGCACAAGCGCATCTCGATCGTCTTCTTCCTCGTGGCCATCGACTTCATCGTCTTCGACCTCGAGGCGGCCTTCCTCTACCCGTGGGCGCTGGTCATGCGCCAGGGCGGCTGGCCGCTCTTCTGGGCGGTGATGGTCTTCGTCTTCCTCATCCTCGTGG
>DATBQN010000057.1:0-13640 GCA_036560825.1 Thermoanaerobaculia bacterium | reverse complement strand
GCCGATGATCGTCTCGATCATCCAGGGCGGCCGCGCCGCCGGCATGCAGCTCATGGACGACGCCTTGATGGCCCTCGTCGAGTCCGGCCGCGTGACGCCGCGCGAGGCCTACCTGAAGGCGACCAACAAGCAGCGCTTCGAAGGGCTCCTGCAAGAGGCGTAGAGCGATCCCGGCGGCGCGCTGTCGCTCAGCCCGCCGCGCCCTCCGCCCGCAGGGAGATCCGCCGACCGAGGCGGTAGCTCGAGTGCGAGATCTCGGAGAGCGTGGGGACGATGACGCGGACGACCGGCACGGGGTAGTCCGGCGGCGTCAGCTCGACCACCAGGAGCGGCTGGAACGATCGCTCCCGCAGCCGGCTCTCGAGCTCGAGGACGACCGCGGCGAGATCGGCGGGCGGCGGCAGCGGCGCGGCCGGCGCGGCGACTCTCTCCGGGGTCGGATCGAGCCACCAGGCGAGCTCGCGGCGGGCGGCCGAGAAGCTCATCGCGGCGAGCTCGGCGTAGGAGTCGAGGTCCTCGCGCGCGCCGGCGATGATCACCGCCCGTGCCTGAAGGGCCTCGAGGACGGCGGCCTCGAGCGCGAGGTAGGGATCGACGTGGGCGGCGTGGCCGCTCACCAGGCGCAGCGGATTGCCGGACCGCCGATCGTCGAGGCTGGCGAGGAAGGCGCTGGCGCCGCCGACCGTCGAAAGCTGCTTGACCTCGAGGTCGATGCCGGCGTCGCGGAGCTGAGGCACCAGCCGGGCGATCCACGGCGAGCCCGAGGTCCCGAGGTCGACGCTGGTGCCGACGCGCGCGAGCTCCGCCACCGCGACGGCGTCGCGCTCGACGAGCTCGAGCAGCCCGTGGAAGACGGCCTCCGTGGGGTGGCTGCCGGCGGCGAGGCCCGCGCTCCGCCAGATCGGCGGGTTGCCGGCGCCCGGCGGCGGCACGAACGGGCAGAGGACGTCGTGGGCGGGCACCATGACCTCCTGTCCCCAGAAGGTCGTCGCCGGCACCCAGGCGAGCGGCGCGTCGCCCGGGTCGGCGGTGCCGAGCGGCAGCGGCATGGCGGCAGCGGGCAGAAAGAGGCGCCCGGCGCTCTCGAGCTCCGATGGACGGCAGATCTCGCTCGGCAGCTCCGCCCGCTCCGCCCAGTGGCGCTCGAGGAACTCCATCCAGGCGCCGAGCCGCGCCTCCTCGTGCGTCCACCCCTTGCCGTTGAGCACCGTGATGTTGCCCGAGACGTCGAGGGCCTGCGGGCGGACCACCTGCCAGCAGGGCACGTCGGTCGAGTCGAGCCCAGAGAGGTCCGACGGGCGCACGGCGCCCAGTCGGCGCGCCTCGCGCTCGGCCAGCGGCAGTATCGCCGCGGCCTCCAGGCGGCGCCAGCCCCGGGCCCGACCCGGACAGGCGGAGAGCCAGCGCGCGCGATCGTCCGCGCCACGCCCCGCGGCGGGCGCCACGGCGTCGGGGCCGCGGACGGATCGCCGGGCCGCCGGGTCGATCACGATCCCGCCTCCTCGGCCTCGCTGGCTCCCGCGGCCGCCAGCGCCGCCAGCAGCTCCACCGCATCGAGCCGCTTGCGGTCGCAGCGCGCGGGCTCCCGCGCCATCCAGTCGAGGAGCGCGCAGAGGTGCGCCTCCCAAGGCTCGCCCGCCGCGGCCGAGCGCAGGCGGTCGGGCGTGCGCTCGTCGAACCGCACGCTCCTCGCGACGGCGAGGAGCGCCGGCGCGGCCGACGGCGGCACCACGCCCTCGGCCGTCGCCAGCCCCAGACTCCAGCGGAAGTTGACCAGCGGCACCGTGACCGCCTCGCCGCTCCAGGGATTGAACAGCAGCGCGACCTCGTCGTCGGCGGCGAGCCAGCCGTCGCGGAAACCGCGGAAGACCCAGCCGAAGCCCTTCATGCCCAGCGGCTCGCACTCCGCCCCGCGCAGCGCTCCCATCGAGGACGCTCCCCATACTTCGACACCGCGCGCGAGGGCCGCCCGGATCTCGGCGACCGAGACGGCGAGCGACTGACCGAACTCCCCGTCGACGATGGCGACGCGGCGCGCTCCCGCCGCCACCGCCGCCGGCAGGTCGCCGCGGCGCACCGGTGGATGCCAGGCGACGCCCGCGGGGACCAGCCGCGCCGCCTCGTCGAGGGCCAGGGAGGGACCGAGGTAGACGACGGTGGCGCTCATCGCGGCGCGCCCAGCCAGGCTCGATAGGTGTGGCCGGCGGGCACGAACCCGGCCCGGCCGAAGAGGTCGGCGAGCTCTCTCTCCTCGACCGCGAGGCGGTGGAGGACGGCGCCGGCGCCGCTCCCGCGCAACAGCTCGCGGGCGGCGAAGGCCACCAGGGACGCTGCCAGGGTCGCCAGCCGCTCCCGCCCGGCCGCATTCAGCGTGCCCGCCACGTCGGTGGTTCCCAGCAGGAGCGGCCCAAGGCCGGCGAAGCGGCTGGTCTCCGTCTCCAGCAGGATGCCCACCGCGTCTCCTCCCCGCTGGAGGAGCGCCACGCGGCGCGACGCCACGAGATCCTGCCAGTCGGCCGCGCTCGGCCCCTCGCCGGCAGGCCAGGCCGCCGCGCCCAGAGCCGCCAGGACGGGCAGGTCCGCCGGTTCGGCCCAGCGGCCCTCGGCCTCGTCCGGCGCCTGCCGGCAGACGAGGCAGACGAGCTCTCCCTCCCGCTGGAGGCGTCCCGAGCTCGCGAGGAGCGGCCGCACCCACGGCTCGACCTCGGCCGAGGTGTCGAGGCGCAGCGCGGCGCCGTCCCACGACGCGGCCACCAACCCGAGGAGATGCACGGCCGCCCGCTCGCTCGTGCCCTCGAGGAACCAGCGGCCTTCGGCGGTGACCAGGCTGATGGCCTCGATCCCTGCCGCCGTCTGGTACGCCGCGAGATGACGGGCCCCGCGCCATCGACCCGCGCGCAGGGCCTGCTCGAGGCCGATGCTCTCGCGGGCGTGGTCGGCCAGCCAGGCGATCGCCTCGTCGATCCACTCGTCCAGTGGCTCACGCGGCATCGTTCGATCTCCTCGATCCGGCATCGTCTGGCTGACCGTCTGGCTCAGGGTTTGGCCGCGGCTTTCTCCGCCCCGACACTCGACAGCACCTTGCCGGCCTGGGTCGCGTCCCAGACCTCGCCGGCGCGGAGGCTGCGCTCGATGTCGGCGGATTCGAGGCCCACGAAGTTGATGACCTGGCCCGCCAGGCCCGGCGAGATGTCGCAGACGCGCGGGGGGCGGATGTGGAGGATGGGATAGTTGAGCACGACGACCTGGAAGACGTTGGGCATGGCTTCTCCTTCGTAGGCTGCCGGCCGTCAGGGACCGGCAGCACCGGGTTCGGTAAGAGAGGCGCCGGGAGCTCTGTGGGCGTTACATCCGCGACGCGCGATGGACGGTCGGTCTCCAGCCGCTCCCGGCACCGGCCCTGAACGCTCCGCCGAGCTCCTGCGTAGACTGAGCAGGGAAATCCTCGGCGACCCGATGATGAGCGGCCTCCTCAGCCACTGGAGCCTGATCCTCTCCCGCCGCGACGAGCTCGCGGACGAGCTGGCGCGGGGCGAGGGTCTCCTCGCCCACTGGGCGGGGCTCGCCGCGGTGATGGCGGCGGGCGCCGCCGTCTACGGGCTGGTCCTCGGGATGTGGCACGGCACGGCGCTGACGCTCTACGTCGCGGTCAAGCTGCCGCTCGTCCTCCTCGCCACCTCGGCGATCACCATGCTCCTCTCCTACGTCGTCGCGGCCCTCCTGGGGCTGGGCCTCCGCTTCGCCCAGGTGGCGAACCTGACCTTCCTCGCCCTCGCCACGGCGAGCCTGCTCCTCGCCTCGCTGGCGCCCGTCGCCCTGCTCTTCACCGTGAGTCTCCCCGAGCCCGAGCCCTCGACCACCGCGCGCCTCGCCCACAACCTCCTCTACCTGCTCCACACCGGCTTCGTCGGCGCCTGCGGCCTGGCGGGCTGCGCCGTGCTCTGGCGCGGCCTGCAACGGATGCGGCCCGGCGCGCGCCACCTCCGCGCCGTGTTCGCCGCCTGGGTGCTCGCCTTCGCCCTGGTCGGCGGCGAGGTGGCTTGGGCGCTCCGGCCGTTCGTCGGCAGCGTCTACTACCCCGTCGCCTTCCTGCGCCCGGACGCGCTCGATGGCAACGTCTACGAGTTCGTCGTCCGGGAGATCGTCCCTTACCTGCTGTCCCGCCGCTGAGCGCAGCCGCATCGACCCTGGGAGGAGAGAGCCCCATGCCGAACGACCCCGACGTCCCCGAGAGCCCCGCCGCGTCGCCCCTCGCGAGCGACCTCCTGGCCGCGCCGCGGCTGGAGGCCCGCGCGGCGCCCGATCCGCCGCCAAGCCCGGCGCCCGGCGGCGCGCTCGCCGCCTTCGACGAGCTGCTCAAGGAGCCTCAGCAGCTGGTGCGCCGGGCGGCGGCCGGAGGCCCGCCGTCGCCGGCGCTCTGGCTCGTCGCCGGAGCGCTCGTCTGCTTCGCGCTCTACGGCGCCGTCGCCGGGCTCTTCCAGGGCGGGGCGCAGGTGGCGGTTGCGGCGCTCAAGGCGCCGCTCGTCATCGCCATGAGCCTGGTTCTCTGCCTCCCCAGCCTCTACATCCTGACCGCGCTCGCCGGCGTGGCGCTCCCCCGCCGGCTCTTCGCCAACCTCGTCGCCGGCTTCGCCGGCACCCTGGCCCTCCTCTTCGTCGCGCTCCTCCCCATCACCTGGCTCTTCTCGGTCTCCAGCCGCTCGCTCACCTCCGCCGTCTGGCTGCAGCTCATCGCCTGGGCGGTGGCGGCCGGCTTCGGGGTGCGCTTCCTCGGCCGCGCCCTCACCGAGCGCGGCGGCGGCCGCGTCGTGGCGCTGTGGTTCTGCCTCTTCCTCCTCGTCTCGTTCCAGGTCGCGACCTACCTGCGGCCGGTGCTCTGGCGCGCGCCGGGAGCCCCGCTCTTCGCGCCCGGCAAGATGTCCTTCTTCGAGCACCTGGGCACGGTCTACCAGTTCGAGGAGGATCGCGAGAAAGCGGAGGCGGACGCGAGAGCCAAGGCCGACGCCGCGAACACCGCGAAAGCGAAGGCCGCGGCGAGAGCCCCGACCCCGTCGCGCTGAGCCCGCCCGCCGGCTCGAGCCGAGCCATCGGAGCCGGCGGGTTGCCCGGAGCCGGGCCGGCCGAGTATCGTACGCGTCGCCGATGTCCCCTTTCTCGAGAGCTCTCCTCGCCCTCGCCGGGCTCGCCGGCGCCGGGCTGCCGCTGGCTGCGGCTCCTGCGGCTCCGGCGGCTCCGACCTCGGGGGCGCCGCTCGCCGCGCTGATCGAGCCGCGCCCCGAACGGGCGCTCGTCGCCGGGGAGACCGCGACCCTCGAATGGGCTCCCGGGTCGCCGGCGGCGTCGGGCGCCGGCCGGGGCAAGGAGTGGGAAGCCTTCCTCTCGCTCGACGGCGGGGCGCACTACGCGATCCGCATCACTCCGCATCTCGACCGCGACCTCCGCCGCGTTCGCTTCCGCGTCCCCGACCTGCCGAGCGGCAACGCCCGCATCCTCCTCCGCTTCGGCGACGCGAGCAGCGAGGGCGACGAGCGGCGGGAGCTCGCCTGCGAGCTCCCCCAGCGCTTCGCGATCGTCCGCCCGCGGGGAGCCGGCCTCGCGCTCGAGGCGGCGCCCGCCCTCCGCGCCTACCGCGCCGGCGAGCCGGCGCGCCCGGGCGAGCCGGGGGTCAGCCGCTGGATCGAGGGCTCGCGCCGCGGCGAGGGGATCCGCGAGGTGGAGGCGCTGCCGCCGCCCACCGCCGACGGGATCATCGATCCGCCGGAGGCCCGAGGCTCGGCCGCCGCCCTGCTGCCCGACCGGGCGCCGGAGGCGCTCCCCGCCCGCGCCGCCGCGGCGCTCGTCGAGGGCGCGCCGCCCGCCGCCGCCCGCCGGGACCCGGCGCGCCCGGCCCCGCTCGCCGCCGACATCCTCCTCCTCACCCGCCGCCGCAACGAATAGACCTCCTCTCCGCGACCCTACGCGCCGCCGCGGCCGCGGGCTCTTGCCCCCGCGTCCGCACCGTGAGGACGCACCACGTCGTCGAGAGGAGCCTCGCCATGCACCGACTCTCCCTGCCCGGCAGCGGAAGCCTGCCGGCGCTGTCGCTCACCGTCCTGCTCGCCGCGTCCGGCGCCGCCGCGCCGGCCGCCGCCCAATCCGCCCCGGGCCAGCCGCCGCCGGCCGGGCTCCCCTCGCTCTCCGAGCGCATCGAGGTCACCGCGACCCGCGTGCCGGAGGACGTCGAGCCGGTGCCCGCCGCGATCAGCGTCGTCACCGGCGCCGAGCTCGCGGCGCGCGGCGCCACCGACCTGACGAGCGCGCTAGCCCTCGTCGCCGGCGTCGCCGTGGCGCCCGGCGGCGACGCCGGCCCCGCCAGCTCGATCCCCGAGCTCTGGGGCCTGCGCGAGTTCGACGCCTTTCTGCTGGTGGTCGACGGCGTGCCCTGGGGCGGCGCCTTCAATCCCGCGCTCTCCACCCTCGACCTCACCGACGTCGACCGCATCGAGATCCTGCGCGGCTCGGCGCCGGTGATGTACGGCGCCACCTCGTTCGTCGGCGTCATCCACGTCATCCACCGCGCCGCCGGCAGCGCCGGCGGCACCGCGCGCGTCGCCGGCGGCAGCTACGGCAGCGGCGAGGCCGCGATCTCGGCGCCCCTCCCCGCCGTCGGCGGCTACCAGCAGTCGCTGAGCGTCGACGGCGGCAAGCAGGGCTTCAAGGAAGACCGCGACGAGATCTCCCGCGGCCACCTCCTCTACCGCGGCCGCGGCCAGGCGGCGGGCGGCACCTTCCATCTCGACCTCGACGGCGCGGTCGTCGACCAGAAGCCGCCGAGCCCGATCCCGGTCGAGGGCGGCGGGCTCTCGCCGCTCGTGCCGCTCGACAGCAACCAGAACTTCCGCGGCGCCATGATCGACGAGAACCGCATCCAGATCGCCGGCGGCTACGACCGCGACTTCGCGGACCGCTCGGGCGCCTGGTCGACGAAGCTCGCCTTCACCCATACCGACCGCACGAGCGCGCGCGGCTTCCTCACCGATCCCGCCGCCACCGACGTCAACGCCAACGGCTTCCGCCAGGACCTCACCCTCGACGACCTCTATTTCGACACCCACGTCGTCCTCAACCCGAGCTCGAGCCTGCGGCTGATCGCCGGCGTCGACCACCTCTACGGCCGCGCCAACGACCATTCCGGCGACTTCGACTACTTCGTCAACCTCGACGGCTCGAACCCGCCCTCGCTCTCCGACCTGCCGGCGGCGGGCGACCTGCGGCTCAAGGACACGCGCAACTTTTCCGGCCTCTACGCGCAGGCCGAGTGGACGCCGACGCCGCGCTGGCGCGTGCAGGTGGGCGGCCGCGCGAACCACACCACCGAGACGCAGGACACCCGCCAGGGCGACGTGGGCGCGGAGCCCAACGTCGCCACCGACAAGCGCACGGTGACCCGCGGCAGCGGCGCCCTCGGGGTCTCCTGGCTCGCCTGCCAGCGGGGCGGCGACGCGCTCTGGCTCTACGCCGACTACCGCGACACCTTCAAGCCGGCGGCGCTCGACTTCGGGCCCGACGCGCAGGGCAACATCCTCCGCCCCGAGACCTCGCAAAGCTACGAGCTGGGCGCCAAGGGCGTGGTCGGGAGCCGCGTCACCTATGACGTCTCCCTCTTCCAGATGGACTTCGTGAACCTGGTCATCCCGCAGCTCGTCAACGGCCTGCCGGGCCTGGTCAACGCCGGCCGAGAGCGCTTCCGCGGCGGCGAGGTCGAGCTCTCCATGCGTCTGACGCCGGAGCTCCGCTGGCAGCTCGCCTACAGCCTCCACAACGCGCGCTTCGAGGATTTCTCCATACCGGGCGACGCGGGGCCGGTCCCGGTGAGCGGCAACCGCTTGCCGTTCTCGGCGCGCGACATGGCCGCGACCGGGCTCACCTGGGCGCCGCCCTCGGGATTCTTCGCCTGGGGGACGGTGAGCTACACGGGCGACCGCTTCCTCGACGAGGAGAACGCGGCGCTGGCGCCGTCGTTCACGACGCTCTCCGCCGGCATCGGGTACCGGTTCGGCAGGTACGCGGTGCGGCTGGATGGGACCAACCTGAGCGACAAGCGGCCGCCCGTCGCGATCAGCGAATTCGGCAACGGCCAGGTCTACATCCTCCCGGCCCGCGCCTACCGGCTGGGCCTCGAAGTGAAGTTCTGACGCGCTGACGACACCCCGGCGCGGACGCCAGCCCGCGCCGGGCTCGCTCTCGGGAGCTCGGACCCGTCGAACGGCTGCGCCGAGGGCGCGCACGGGAGGACGCAGCCGTTCACCGGCAGAGCCCAGGCGGTGAACGGCTACGCGTAGCCGGTGAAAGGCAGAGCCTAGCCGGTAAACGGCTACGCGTAGCCGGTGAAGGGCAGAGCGTAGCCAGTGAACGGCTACGCGTAGCCGGTGAAGGGCAGGGCGTAGCCGGTGAATGCCTGGGCGTAGCCGGTGAACGGCTGATCCCAGCCACTGACCGGCAGCGCTCAGGCGTTCACCGGCAGAGCCCGGGCCTTCACCGGCAGAGCGCGGGCATCGAACGGGAGGATGGTCCCCGACCGCCCGGCTCGCCAGCCCTCGTCCTCGAAAGAGGACAGCACGGGCTCGGCGCGATTCGCGGCGCGGTCGGCAGACCCGTCCGTCCGGCGCTACCCCAGCACGCGGTCAACGATGGAACAGGCCGCGGTCAAGCTCACACTCAGAGGATCAGGTTGAAGTCGCCGAACTCGTGCCAGAGGTAACCGCGCGCGATGGCTTCCTCGTAGACGGCGCGGATCTCCTCGCCTGGATAGCGCGCGCCTCAGCAGCAGCCGATGCAGATGCCTTTGTCGTCAAGGCAGCACCCAACTTCACAGGCTCTGCAGAACTGCAGGGTGCAGCCGCGGAACGCGAGGTGCGAGGTGATCGCGGACGCTACGCTGGCCGGCGTGTCCGGCTGGGCGAGCCAACTCGGCAACGGGGTCGGGATCGAGGTCGGGGTCGCCCCCGGGGTACTGAGCTGCGGCGCAGACGATACGGCGTTGGCAACAGCCGCCAGCGGCGTTTCTTGCGTGGCAAAGCACGGTAGGGCGGCCAGCAGGCCGGTGACACAGAGCAGGACTACGGCGACTCGCTTCATTGCTATCTCCTTTTAGATCTATGCATATTATACTATAACGTCGCTATTGAGCAACTCCGGCGAGTAGGCCCTCGGACTCCTACCGGGAGCCTCAGAGGATCAGGTTGAGGTCGCCGAACTCGTGCCAGAGGTAGCCGCGCGCGATGGCTTCCTCGTAGGCGGCGCGGATTTCCTCGGGCGGCAGGAAGGCGGAGAGGAGGTCGAGGTGGCTCGCCTCCGGCTCGTGGAGGCCGGTCAGCAGCCCGTCGACGACGCGGAGGCGGTGCTCCGCGGTGATGCGCAGGCGGGTGTAGCCGTGGCCGGAGCGCACCTCGCCGTCGCCGGCCGCCACCGACTCGAGCGCCCGCACCACGGTCGTGCCGACGGCGATGACGCGGCCACCGGCGCGGCGCTGGCGTGAGATCGCCTCGGCGGCGGCGGGCCCGATGGTGTACTCCTCCTCGGAGGCCGCATGGCGGCTGTCCAGCTCGTCGTCGAGGTAGGAGGAGAGGCCGGTGTGGAGGACGACGTGGGCGGTCCCGATGCCGCGCCGCTTGAGGTCGAAGAGCAGCTTCCAGGTGAAGGCACGGCCCGCCGACGGCATCTCGGCCGATCCCGGCTCGCGCGCGTAGACCGTCTGATAGGCGTCGAGGTCCCAGGGCGCCGAGACGTACTCGTAGCGGACGGGCTGGCCGAGCCGGTAGAGGAGGTCGACGAGCGCCGTGCCGGTGCGCGAGAAGCGCAGCGCCCACAGGCGCGGGATCGTCTCGTCGCGCTCCAGGACGGTGGCGGTGAGCTCGGGGGAGAAGTGGATCTCCATGCCGCTCCGCAGGCCGCAGCCGAAGGGGTCGCCGTCGCGGCAGAGGAGGAGGGCGAGCCACGAATCGTCCGCGCGGTGCTCGGCCAGGCGGACCTCCAGGCACGGCCCCGGCTCGGCGCAGCCGCAGAGCGAGGCGGGCAGCGTGCGGCTCGAGTTGAAGACGAGGAGATCGCCGGCCGCGAGGTGCTCGCCCAGGCGGTCGAAGCGGCTGTGCAGGATGCGGTGCCGGGCGCGCTCGACGACGAGCAGGCGGACGGCGTCGCGCGCCATGCCGCGCGCCTCCGGCGGCTCCTTCGCCACCAGCTCCGGCGGGAGGACGAAGGTGAAAGGAGAGGTCATCCCGGACGCTCAGGCGCTCTCCGCCGCCTCAGCATCCTCCGCCGGCGCCCGGCCCCAGCCCTCCTCCTGCGCCTCGAAGCGCTGCCCGTGCACGCCCCGCGACGCGTCCGAGGCGAGGTAGACGAAGACGCCGGTGACCTCGGCCGGGTCGGCCCATCCCTCGGAGTCCGCGTCCGGCTCGGCGGCCCGGTGCATCGCCGTGTTCATCTCGCCGGGGTCCACCCAGTTGACGCGCACGCCGCTCTCGGCGAGCTCGGCGGCCCAGGTCTGCGACAGCCCCTCGAGGCCGAACTTGGAGATGCCGTAGGCGCCCCAGCCGGGGTACCCGGTGACCCCCGCGTCGCTGGTCACGTTGACGATCGAGCCGCCGCTCTCCATCATCGCCGGCAGCAGCTCCTTGATGAGCAGGAACGGCGTCGTCAGGTTGAGCTCGAGCGTGGCGCGGAAGTCCTCGACGGGGAAGTCGAGGAGCTGGGTGAGCGGCGTGCGCCCCATGGTCGAGGCGTTGTTGACCAGCACGTCGAGGCGGCCGCCGAAGTCGGCGAGGGTGACGGCGGCGACGCGGGCGACCTCGCCGGGGCGCGAGAGATCGGCGGCGACGGCGAGGACGCGCGTCCGCGGAGCCACCGCCGCCACCTCGCCCCGCACCCGCTCGAGGGCCGCCGCGTCGCGCGCCACGAGCGCGAGAGCCGCCGCCCCGGCGCGCGCGAAGTCGAGCGCGAGCTGCCGGCCGAGGCCCCGCGAGGCGCCGGTGATGAGGATGTGCTTGCCATCGAGCCTGTCCATGACATGGATAATCTCGCCGCCGAGCCGCGTCATTCCCGTCCGGCCCATCCGGCCCGTCCAGCGCTACCCCAGCACCACCTCGATCCGGTGCTCCTTGCCGTCGTCGGCGAGGGGGATCTCGCGCACCTGGATCTCCCCGCCGTCCAGGGTTACTTTGGTGACGCCGCGGCAGACGCCGCGGGGGTTCTCGACGGTGAGGCGGTAGCGCGCCGAGTGGTAGCGGAAGGTGATCTCGAAGCCGGGCCAGGCGCGCGGGATGACGGGGTCGAGATGGAGGCTGGCGCCGCGCAGGCGGAAGCCCAGGAGCCACTCGACGCCGGCGCGGTACATCCAGCCCGCCGAGCCGGTGTACCAGCTCCAGCCGCCGCGGCCGACGTGCTGGCGCTCGGCGTAGATGTCGGCGGCCACCACGTAGGGCTCTACCTTGTAGCGGTAGACGCCGGCGCGCGTGCTCGCGTGGTTGATCGGGTTGAGGATGGCGAAGAGCTCGCCCGCCTTGTCGCCGTCGCCCAGGGCGGCGAAGCCGATGCACGTCCAGAGCGCCGCGTGAGTGTACTGGCCGCCGTTCTCGCGCGTGCCCGGCAGATACCCCTTGATGTACCCCGGATCGCGCGGCGTGTGGTCGAAGGGCGGCGTGAAGAGGAGGACGAGGCCGTCGCCGCGGCGCACCAGGTACTCCTCGACCGCCGCCATCGCCCGCCGCGCCCGCTCCGGGTCCGCCGCCCCGGAGATCACCGCCCACGACTGCGCAAGGGCGTCGATGCGGCACTCGGCGTCGGCGGCGGAGCCCAGGGGCGTCCCGTCGTCGTAGAAGGCGCGGCGGTACCAGTCGCCGTCCCAGCCCGCCATCTCGACCGCCGCCTTGAGCTCCTGCACCCGCCCCCGCCAGCGCGCCGCGCGCGCCTTCTCACCCCGCGCGTCGGCATAGCGCGCGAACTCCCAGAGGTTGGCGTGGAGAAACCAGGCGAGCCAGACGCTCTCGCCCTGGCCGCCGGCGCCCACCCGGTTCATGCCGTCGTTCCAGTCGCCGGTGCCGATGAGGGGGAGGCCGTGACGGCCGGCCTCCAGGCTCCGGTCGAGGGCCCGCGCGCAGTGCTCGAAGAGGGTCGCCCGCTCGGCGGAGACGGCGGGCAGGAAGTAGGACTCGCGCTCGGCGGGCCCGAGCGGTGCGCCGTCGATGAACGGCACCTCCTCGTCGAGGAGCGCGAGGTCGCCGGTGACCTCCAGGTAGTGGTGCACGGCGTACGGCAGCCACAGACGGTCGTCCGAGATGCGGGTGCGCACGCCCTTCCCCGAGGGCGGATGCCACCAGTGCTGCACGTCCCCCTCGTGGAACTGGCGGGCGGCGGCGCGGAGGACCTGCTCGCGGAGCACTGCGCGATCGGCGACCGCCAGCGCCATGGCGTCCTGGAGCTGGTCGCGGAAGCCGTAGGCGCCCCCCGCCTGGTAGAAGGCCGTGCGCGCCTCGAGACGGCAGGCGAGGGTCTGGTAGAGCAGCCAGCGGTTGACCATGAGGTCGAGCGAGCGGTCGGGGGTCTTCACCTGGAGGGCGCCGACGACGTCGTCCCAATGGCGCGTGATGACGGCGAGGAGGGCGTCGAGGTCGGCGCCGCGGTAGGCCTCGATGAGGCTCCTGGCGCCCGCTTCGTCCTCGCCCTGGCCGAGCAGGAAGCGCAGCTCCTGCCGCTCGCCCGGGGCGAGCTCGAGGGTGGCGCGAAAGGCGGCGCAGGGGTCGAACTCGGCGCCGGAGCGCGCCCCGAGCGCGGTGCCGGCGGCGAGCGCCGACGGGGCGTCGAGGCCGCCGTTGCGGCCCAGGAACTCGGCGCGGTCGGCGGTCCAGCTGGTCTGGCGCCCGCCGAGATCGGCGAAGGCGACGCGCCCGGCGTAGTCCTCGTTCCAGGCGTTGCGGGCGAAGATCGCGCCGCTGCCGGCGTCGAGCTCGGTGACGACGAAGGGCGCCGAGGCGCTCCGCGACGATCCCAGCACCCACTCCGCGTAGGCGGTGACCGTGAGGGTGCGCGGCGCCCCCGAGCGGTTCTCGACGACCAGCCGCGAGATCTTCACCGGGTCGGCGAGCGGCACGAGCTGGAGGAGCTCGAGGGCGATGCCGCGGCACTCGTGCTGGAAGCGGCTGTATCCCTGGCCGTGGCGCGCCACGTACGGCCAGCCGTCGCGGATCGGCAGCGCCGTGGGCCCCCAGATCTCGCCGCTCTCCTCGTCGCGCACGAAGAGCGCCTCGCCCGGCGGGTCGGAGATCGGGTCGTTCGACCACGGCGTGAGCTGGTTTTCCCGGCTGTTGCCGGCCCAGGTGTAGCCCGCGCCCGACTCCGAGACAAGGAAGCCGAAAGCGGGGTTGGCGACGACGTTGATCCACGGCGCCGGCGTCCACTGCCCCTCGCCGAGCACGACGACGTACTCGCGCCCGCCGTCGGCGAAGCCGCCGAGCCCGTTCCAGAAGTCGAGGTCGAAGCGCGGCGGCGGCAGGTCGGCGGCGGGAGCGGAGGGCGTCGCCGGGCGCGGCGGGCGCACCGCCGGCGCGGCTCGCAGATGGCGCACGATCTGCTCGGCGAGGGACCCCTGGCGGGAGTTGAGGACGGCG
>DATBQN010000056.1:0-5886 GCA_036560825.1 Thermoanaerobaculia bacterium | reverse complement strand
GGTGCCGCGATAGAAGAAGGAGGTCTCGGCGCCCCAGGCCCAGTAGGTGATGCGGCCGGCGACGCGGAACGGGTTGACCGATCCCACGCCGCGCGCGCCCTGGAAGACGCCGCCCCGGTACTCGAAGTGGTCGTCGCCCAGGTAACCGCGCGCCTCGACGCCGTAGTCGCGGCCCGTCCGCGCGGTGAGCGGGGTGCTCTCGTTGAAGCTGTAGGCGCCGTAGTCGATGGCGAGGAGGCTCGCCGCCGACTGGGTGTGGTTGTAGGTGTTCGGCGGCAGCATCATGCCGGCGTCGAGGCTGAACGCCTTGTTGAAGGCATAGGTGACGGTGAAGTCCTGGATGAAGAGGTCGATGTTGTTCTTGCTGCCGTCGGCGTTGCCCTTGCCGAGGTTGGGGTTGTCGGTGTCGACGAAGACCGAGAGCTCGTCGCTCAGCTTGAAGCCGCCGAGCAGGCGCAGCCGCCGGAAGAAGATGTTGTTGCCGCTGTGCGTCGCCGTGGCGTTGTCCAGGGCTTCGGCCTGGAGCTGGCTGAGGAGGCCGAACTTCAGGGACATCTTGCCGTCGGCCGATGACCACTGCAGCTGGGCCGCCGCCGGCCGCGCCGCGAACCCGGCGAGGAGCGCAGCGGCGCCGATCGCCAACATCGTCAGTCGCTTCGAGCTTCCCATCATCACGACTCCTCTCCTCTGCCCTGGGGGGCGAAATGGGTCCTGGTTGCGGGAGATGCAACGCCCAGCCTCGCCGCGCGCCGTGGGCAACGAAACGCGCCGGCAGCGGTGAGACGCGGGTGTGGAGACGGCTCGGGTGAGCGGGGGAGGACGGCAGCCTTCGGATGAGGTCTAGACGTCGACATTCGTCCACCCTCCGACAAGCCGGCGAAAAACTGCGCCGATCATACTCGCGCGCGCCGCCAGAGCAAGAGCCGGCGGGCGGTCGAGCCGTCGGCGTTGACCTTCGCCACAGTCCAAGCGTAAACTCAAAGTTTGCTCGAATAAAGGATCGATCGTTCAAGAGATCGAAAGGAGCTCCACATGTCCCGATTCGCACCCTCGACCTCCGCCCGCGCCCTCGTCGTGGCCGGCCTCCTGGCCGCGTCCCTCGCCGCCGCTCCCGCGCTCGCCGCCAATCCGCACAGCATCGACATCGCGGCCGCGCGCGCGCTGCCGCTGGGCACCGTCGTCACCGTCGAGGGCACGGTCACCGTCTATTCCGGCGCCTTCTCCTCGAGCAGCTTCGACGAGGGCTTCGCCATCCAGGACCACACGGGCGGCATCTACGTGAGCGTCCCCGACGACCTCGGCCTCCAGGTCCGCGACCGCGCCCGCGTCACCGGCCAGCTCGTCGACAGCTTCGGCCTCCTCACCCTGGTCCCCGCCGCGGACAGCGACGTCGACCTCCTCCATGGCCACGGGCCGACGGTCCACCCGCTTTGGGTGGTGACGGGGAGCGTCGGCGCGCCGAACCAAGGGAAGATCGTGCGGATCGTCGGCACGATCACCGAGCCCATCGAGCCCGACCCGCCGTTCGGCAGCAAGGTCTTCGTCGACGACGGCTCGGGGCCGATCCGCGTCTTCGTCAACACCTCGACCGGGATCAACGTGAGCGGCCTCGCCCAGGGCCAGACGGTGAGCGTGACCGGGTTCAGCAGCGCGTTCGAGGACCCGGAGATCGACCCGGTCTTCCAGTCCGACATCCAAATCCGCCACTAGTCCACCCTCGACGGCGGCCCGTCCTCCAGCGGGCCGCCGCGCCGCATTCGCAGCCCTCCCATTGCCCGGATCGGCCTTCAAAGGGTCGGCTCCGCACGCCCTGACTTGACTGTTTATGCGCCATATGCAGTAGAATGCGCATTGTTATTGAGAGAGGGATGATCCCGATGCCCACCGACCACGAGCAGCGAGAGGCCCGCCAGCGGGAGATCCTGGGGATCCTCGGGACCGCCCAGGTGACCTCCCAGCTCGAGCTGGTCGAGCAGCTCCGCGGGCGGGGGATCGCCGCGACCCAGTCCTCCGTCAGCCGCGACCTGCGCGACCTGGGCGTCGCCTGGATCGGCGGCCGCTACACCGTGCCGCCGGCGCGGCGCGATGGGCGCGAGGGGGACGCCGGGGACGAGGCGGAGAGCCCGGAGGTCGCCGAGGTGGCGCGGTTCCTGCGCGCGGTCAAGCCCGCGGGCCCTCATCTGACCGTCGTCCTCACCGTCGCCGGCGCGGCGCAGGGCGTCGGCCTCGCCATCGACCGCGCCGCCTGGCCCGAGGTGGTGGGGACGATGGCGGGCGACGACACCGTCTTCGTGGCGACCGCCTCCGCCCGCCACCAGCAGCGCCTGATCCAGCGGCTCGAGGCCTTCCTCGAAGCGAGGTGACGCCATGACTCCATCGACCCCATCGACGTCAACGCCCGGGCCGGTCGTGCTCGCCTTCTCGGGCGGCCTGGACACCTCCTTCTGCATCCCCTGGCTGGCCGAGACCCTCGGCCGGCCGGTGGTCACCGTGACGGTCGACACCGGCGGGCTCGACGGGCCTGCGGCCGCCGCGCTCGCCGCGCGCTCGCGCGCGCTGGGGGCGGTCGATCACCTGCTGGTGGACGCGCGGGAGGCCTTCTTCGACCGCGTGCTGCGGCCGCTCATCCTCGGCAACGTCCGCCGCGGCCAGGTCTATCCGCTCTGCGTGGGCGCCGAGCGGCTCATCCAGGCGCAGGAGGTGGCGCGCGCCGCCCTCCGCCTGGGCAGCCGCACCGTCGCCCACGGCTGCACCGCGGCGGGCAACGATCAGGTGCGCTTCGAGGTGGCCCTCCGCACCCTCGCCCCGGAGCTCGAGGTGGTGGCGCCGGTCCGCGACGCGCCCCTCCCGCGCGCCGAGCAGGTCGCCTACCTGACCCTGCGCGGGCTCCCGGTGCCGCCAGCGGGCGCCGCCTACTCGATCAACCGCGGTCTGTGGGGGGTGACGATCGGCGGCCGCGAGACGCTCGACACCGTCGCCTCGATCCCGGAGCCCGCCTGGGTGCTCACCCGCGGCGCCTTCGACGCGCCGCGGCCGCCGGAGCGCCACGTCCTGGGCTTCGTCCAGGGCGTGCCCGCCGCCTGGGACGGTGAGGCGCTGGCGCCGGTCGCCCTCATCGAGCGGGTGGAGGAGGCGGCGCGGGTCTTCGGCATCGGCCGCGGCATCCACCTGGGCGACACCATCCTCGGCATCAAGGGGCGCGTCGCCTTCGAGGCGCCGGCCGCCGAGGTGCTGCTCTCCGCCCACCGCGAGCTCGAGAAGCTGACCCTCTCCGGCCGCCAGGCGCGGGTCAAGGAGACGGTCGCCGCGGTCTACGGCGACCTCGTGCACGAGGGGCAGAGCCTGGATCCCGCCTGCCGCGACATCGAGGCGCTCCTCGTCTCCTCGCAGGCGCGGGTGACCGGCGAGGTCTACCTCCTCTTCCGGCCCGGCCAGGTCTTCGTCGAGGGCGTCGCCTCGCCCCACTCGCTCCGCGACGCCTCGCGCGGGGTCTACGGCGAGGCCGCCGGCGAGTGGACGCCGGCCGACGCGCGCGGCTTCTCGCGCATCGCCGCCCTCCCCAACATGCTCTACGCGCGGGCGGCGAACGGAGGCGGGGGGTGAAGCCCGTCCTCCTCGACAAGATCGCCTCGGTGACCCGCGACTGCCGCTTGAAGCGCGAGGTGCGGGTGAGCGCCGACATCCCCTGCGAGGAGGGGGTGGTGATCGCCGTGCGCGTGAAGAACGACAAGGCGACCTACAGCCAGCTCGAGCTGCCGAGCGGGCGGCTCGCCCAGGTGAAGCGCGGCGACGCGGTCGCCGGCGCGCTCGGCCACCGGCACGCCCTCTTCGGCTACTCCGGGCACCTGCCGGAGCGGCTCGCCCCGGGCGACACGGTGAACCTCCTCAACATGGGCGGCGTGCTGGGGATCTGCGACTCGGTCAACCCCGACCTCGGGGCGCCGTTCGAGTGCGAGGTGCTGGGCGCCGTGCTCGAGTTCCCCTACTTGGGCGAGCGCTGGGGGGTCCCGGCCCGGGTCGGACGGTCGGGACAGCTCGGCGGCCCGTTCCGGCTCGACGGGGCCGCGCGCCTCGATCTCGGGACGCCCGCGGTGCCCGTCGTGGCGCTCGTCGGCTCGTGCATGAACTGCGGCAAGACCGCCGCCGCCTGCGCCCTCATCCGCCACCTGACGCAGGGCGGCTGGACGGTCGACGGCCTCAAGGCGACGGGGGTGTCGCTGCGGCGCGACGTGCTGGCGATGGAGGACTCGGGCGCGCGCTCGACCGCGCTCTTCACCGATCTCGGCGTCGTCTCGACGGGCCCCGAGAACGCGCCGGCGATCGCCCGCGCCCTCCTGACGCGCCTCGCCGCAGGCCGGCCGGACGCCCTCGTCGCCGAGCTGGGCGACGGCCTCCTCGGCGCCTACGGGGTGGCGGCGATCCTCGACGACGCCGAGATCCGCGCCGGCTTCACCGCGGTCGTCCTCGCGGCGAACGATCCGGTCGCGGCGTGGGGCGGGGTGCGCATGCTCGCCGAGCGCTTCGGCATCGCGCCGGTCGCGGTGACCGGCCCGGCGACCGACAACCTCGCGGGCACGCGCATCGTCGAGGAGTCGCTGGGCATCCCGGCGATCAACGCGCGCACCGAGGGCGACCGGCTGGCGAGCCTCGTCGCCGAGCGCCTCGGGCTCGCCACGAAAACCGCCGCGGCGCGGGCGGAGAGCGCGTGAGCGGCGAGCACGGGAGCGTGCCCGCCGTCGTCCTCGGCGGCTCGGGATACGTCGCCGGGGAGCTCCTCCGCCTCCTCGCCGGCCATCCGGCGCTCCGCCCGGCCGCGGTCCTCTCCGAGAGCCAGGCGGGCGGCGCGGTCGAGGCGGCTTTCCCCCACCTCGCCGGCTGCTATCCGGGGCTCGCGTTCACCGACCGGCGCGATCTGCCGCGGGTGTTCGGAGAGGGAGAGACCGTCGCGGCCTTCTCGGCCGCGCAGGGTCCGATCGTCGCGGCCTTCTCGGCCGCTCCACATGGCTCCTCGGCTCCGCTCGTCGACGAGCTGATGGGCGCGGCGGAGCGCGCGGGGGTGGCGCTCCGGCTGGTCGACCTCTCGGCGGACTTCCGCTTCCCCACGGCGGAGGGCTACGCCGCCGTCTATGGCCAGCCGCACGGCGCGCCGGCCCGGCTGCCGGCCTTCCGTTGCGCCCTTCCAGAGCAGCTCGCGGGCGTTCCCGGCGGCTGCGTCGGGCATCCGGGATGCTTCACCACGGCGACGCTCCTCGCCGCCGTGCCGCTCCTCCGCCTGGGGCTCGTCGAGCCGCGCCTCTCGGTCGTCGCCGTCACCGGGAGCACCGGCGCCGGCCGCGCGCCCTCCGCCTCCACCCACCACCCGGCGCGGCGGAGCAACCTCTTCGCCTACAGCCCGCTCGCCCACCGGCACGAGCCGGAGATGCGCGCCCTGGCGGCCGCGGCCTCCGGGGTCGAGGCGGAGATCCATTTCGTGCCCCAGGCGGGGCCGTTCGCGCGCGGCATCTACGCCACGGTCCAGGCGCGGCTGGCGCGGCCCCTCGACGCGGCGGCGGTCATCGCTGCGCTCCAGGGCTTCTACGCCGGAGCGCCCTTCGTCACCGTCACCGCCGAGCCGCCGCGCCTCCAGGACGTCGTGGGGACGAACCGCTGCCGGCTCTCCGCCGCCGTCTCCGGCGACCACCTCGCTGTCTTCTCGGCGATCGACAACCTGGTGAAAGGCGCCGCGGGCGGCGCCATCCAGTGGATGAACCGCCTCCTCGGCCTCTCCGAGGCGGCCGGTCTCCTGCAGCCCGGTCCGGGGTGGATCTAACAAGGATCAAGAAAAGTGAACGCTATCTGTGAGTCGAGTTCCATTCTGCCCCGGGTTCCTTCCCCCTGGGAGGGGGC
>DATBQN010000055.1:0-2536 GCA_036560825.1 Thermoanaerobaculia bacterium | reverse complement strand
CTTCGCTCAGGATGACAATCTGACGGGTATCGCGCGAGAACCTTTAGAGCCTGGGAGAGTTTAACAATCGATCGCTTATCGGGTGAAAACCCTTTGAACTGTCATCCTGAGCGAAGCGAAGGATCTGGGGGAAGGGAAGTTCACACCCCCTTCACATACCCTCCATCCACCACCCAGGCCTGCCCCGTTACGTAGCTCGCCTCGGGCGAGCACAAGAACGCGATCGCGGCGGCGATCTCTTCCGGCTGCGCCAATCTCCCGATGGCGGCGTTGGCGGCCCAGGCGGCGAGGATCTCTTCGCGGGGCTTCCCGGTGCGGAGGGCGGCGGCGTCGGCGAGCTCGTCCTGCCGCTCGGTCAGGGTGTAGCCGGGGAGAACGGCGTTGACCGTGACGCCGTCGGCGGCGACCTCCTGGGAGAGGGTCTTGAGGTAGCCGAGGACCGCCGGGCGCAGGGCGTTCGAGAGGGCGAGGCCGGGGATCGGCTGGCGGGCGGAGACGGAGTTGATGGCGACGATGCGGCCCCAGCGGCGGGCGCGCATGCTGGGGAGGACGAGGCGGCAGAGACGGGGCACGAAGAGGAGGGCGAGGGGGATCGCCGCCTGCCAGTCGTCGTCGGTGAGCTCGGTCGCGGGGACCGACTTGGGGCCGCCGCCGTTGGCGACCAGGACGTCGACCGGGTCGAGCTGCTGCTCGACCTCGGCGACCAGATCAACCAGCGACTGCGCGTCGCGGACGTCCGCCGGGATCGCCACGACCCTCTCCTCGCCGCCCGCTTCGGCGGCGAGCGCCGCGCGCGCCCGCTCGAGCTTCTCGCCGCCGCGGCTCGCGATCGCCACCCGCGCGCCACGCCGGGCGAGCGCCCGCGCCGCGGCGAAGCCCATCCCGCTCGAGGCGCCGGTCACCAGGGCGACGCGGCCGGCGAGGTCGCCCGCGGCGCTCATCGGCCGACCCGCTTTCCCTCGGCGTCGTACGCGTAGACGCCGCGGCCCACCTTGCGCCCCAGGCGGCCGGCGCGGACGTGCTGGACGAGCAGGTTGTTCGGCCGGTAGGCCTCGCCCAGGGTCCGGTGGAGGAACTCGAGGATCGAGAGCCGCACGTCGAGCCCCACGAGGTCGACCATCTCGAACGGCCCCATGGGGTGGTTCAGGCCCAGCTTGAGCGCCTTGTCGATGTCCTCGGCGGAGGCGACCCCCTCCTGGAGCATGCGGAAGGCCTCGTTGCCGATGAGGGCGTTGATGCGCGAGGTGACGAAGCCCGGGGCCTCCTTGACCAGGACGACCTCTTTCCCCATGCGCGCGGACACCTCGCGGAGCGACGCGAGCGTCGCCTCCGAGGTCTCCAGGCCGCGCACCAGCTCGATCAGTTTCATCAGGTGGACGGGGTTGAAGAAGTGCATCCCGGCGAAGCGCTCGGGGCGGCCCGAGGCGCCGGCCATCTCGGTGATCGAGAGGGCGGAGGTGTTCGAGGCGAAGAGGGCGTGCCGGGGAGCGGCGGCCGCCACGCGGGCGAAGATCTCGACCTTGAGCGCCATGTCCTCGGGCACCGCCTCGATGACGAGGTCCGCCCCGGCGACCGCCTCCGCGAGCTCGCGCACGGTCGCCAGGCGGCCCACGGCGGCCTCGGCGCTCGCTGCATCGACCTTCCCCAGCTCGACGCCGCGGCGGAGGTTCTTGGCGATCGCGGCGGCGGCGCGCTCGAGGGCCTCCCCGTCGGTGTCGAAGAGGGTCGTGCGGAAGCCGCCGAGGGCGGCGACGTGGGCGATGCCGCGGCCCATGGTGCCGGCGCCGAGCACGGCGATGGCCTGGACCGGCTCGGAGGTCTCGTGCGAGGGCATGGGCCTCCTGACGGGAAGGGCCGGTCAGGAGACCGGGATGTTGTGGATGCCGGTCGTCTTGGTGGCCAGGGCGCGCAGCTCGTCGGCGATGGCGAGCGTGTTGCGCACCGCGGCCGCGGCCGCCTCCTGGAGCTCCGGCGTCGTGGCGTACTTCTCGAGGATCTCGCGCCCCAGGTGATGGTGGTGGATCTCCTCGGGCTGGATGATGTCGCTGTAGAGCTTCGCCGTGCCGTCGTCGCCGACCGCGCGGCAGAAATTGACGAACTGGGTGTTGCGGATCTCGGCGATCGCCTCGCTCGCGAAGGGGCCGCCGGCGATGCGCTCGACCGTCGTGCGCAGGCCGCGGAGATATTGGTAGAGGGGGCTGTGGCCGTCCGCCACGGGATCGAAGTGGTCGAGGTTCTCGCCCAGCTCGGCGAGGCGCTGGCTGATCAGGCCGTAGTGCTTCATCTCGTCGCCGCACTGCAGGGCGAGCGCCATCTTGGCGTCCACCTCGTGAGTGGTCGGCATCCAGAAGCCGGCGAGCTCGCTCGCCTCGAGCTCGCTCTTGAGAGCGAGCTTGAGCACGGTCACCACGTCCACCTGCTCGTCCGACTCCGACTGCAGGGTGTCCGTCTCGCCCAGGCGGGCGAACAGGCGCTCCATCTCCTCCATGAGGCCCTGGACGAATTCCTTGCCGGTCATCGCTCGTGCCTCCCGATC
>DATBQN010000054.1:0-3415 GCA_036560825.1 Thermoanaerobaculia bacterium | reverse complement strand
GCGACTACCCGGAGCCGGCGGAGCTGGCGAAGATCTACGCCGCCCTGACCGAGCAGCCGCAGACGCCGGGCGAGCTCCGCAGGCGGACCCAGCTCGACGAGGAGGTCTTCTCGACGGCGCTCGAGAAGCTGTGGATCCACGGCGGCGCCGTGCTCGACCCGGAGGAGAACGCCGTCCGCGGCCGGCCCGGCTGGCAGGCGTCCTACGTCGCCCAGCGCGAGCACAAGCTCGCCCAGCTCGCCGACATGAGCCGCTATGCCGAGTCGCACGGCTGCCGGATGCTCCACCTGGTGCGCCACTTCGGCGACCGCGAGGACTCGGGGGAGCCCTGCGGCCTCTGCGACGTCTGCGCCGCGGACGACTGCATGGTGCGCCGCTTCCGCGCGCCGACGGCGGAGGAGCTCGCCGTCGCGCGCCAGACGCTCGCCTCGCTCCGCCAGCGCGACGGCCAATCGACCGGCCAGCTCTTCCGCGAGCTGGGGGGCGGCCCCGAGACCCGCCGCGGCTTCGAGCGGCTGCTGGGCGCGCTCGCCGCCGCCGGGCTGCTGGCGATCGCCAGCGACGAGTTCGAGAAAGAGGGCCGCACCATCCACTTCCAGCGCGCCACGCTCACCCCGGAGGCCCTCCGCGGCGCCGCCGTGGACGCCGCGCTCGAGGGCCTGCGCCTCGCCGAAGAGCCGGCGGCGGCGGAGCCGCGCCAGCGCGTCCGCGGCGCCAGGAAGGAACGGGGAGCGCGCGGCGATCGGCGAGGGGATCGGGAGGCTCGGCCCGATCGGCGGGATCGGCGCGAAGGCCGCGCCTCCCGCGGCGCGGCGGCGAGGGAGATGGGAGGCACATCGGCCGGCGAGCCGGACGCCGCGCTCGTCGCCGCGCTCAAGACATGGCGCCTCGGCGAGGCCCGCCGGAGCCGCCTGCCCGCCTTCCGCATCCTCACCGACCGCACCCTCCTCGGGCTCGCCGCGGCGCGGCCGTCGGGAGAGGCGGGCCTCCTCGCCGTCACCGGCATCGGGCCGACCCTGGTGCGGAAGTACGGCGAGCAGCTCCTCGACATCGTCCGCACGCACGGAGCGTCCTGACCCGGCGCCACGGACTCATGACTCTGAAGAGGGAGAGACCATTGATGAGAACGCTCGCAGCAGGCTTCGCGCTGTCCGTCCTCGCCGCGGGTGTCGTGGAAGCCGGGGCTGCCGCGGCGGCCACCACGCCGCGCACCATGCGCGTCGACTACTACCACACCGGCAGCGCCACCGACGAGCGCTTCAGCCTCGACCGCGTCGTCGTCGAGCCGCTCCCCTGGCCGGGGAACCCGGCGCGGCCGATCGACGACACCAACCTCGGCAAGTATTTCTTCGAGGTGGTCGACCGCGAGAGCCACCGCGTCCTCTATTCGCGCGGCTTCGCCTCCATCTTCGGCGAGTGGCAGGAGACCGACGAGGCCAAGAGCGCGAGCCGCACCTTCTCGGAGTCCTTCCGCTTCCCCACCCCCGAGCGGCCGGTGCAGATCGTGCTCAAGGAGCGCGACGCCGAGAACGACTTCCGCGAGGTGTGGACGACCGTCGTCGATCCGCACGACCCGTTCGTCGACACCGCGGCGCCGCCCGCCGCGGCGCCCCTCCTGGCGCTCCAGAAGAGCGGCGACCCGGCGGCCAAGGTCGACTTCCTCATCCTGGGCGACGGCTACACCGAGGCCGAGCGGCCGAAGTTCGAGCGCGACGCCAGGCGCCTGATGGAGATCCTCTTCGCGCAGTCTCCATTCAAGGAGCACCGCGCCGACTTCAACGTCTGGGGGCTCTGCCCGGCATCCCCGGAGTCGGGGATCTCGCGCCCCTCGACCGGCGTCCACCGGCGCTCGCCCGTCGGCGCCACCTACGACGCCTTCGGCTCGGAGCGCTACGTGCTCACCTTCGAGAACCGCGCCTTCCGCGACGTCGCCCAGAATGCGCCCTACGAGTTCGTCGAGATCCTCGTCAACGGCAACACCTACGGCGGGGGCGGCATCTTCAATCTCTACAGCACTGTCGCCGCCGACGGCGTCTGGGCGCCCTACGTCTTCGTCCACGAGTTCGGCCACCACTTCGCCGGCCTCGCCGACGAGTACTACACCTCGGACGTCCCCACCGAGGGCAGGAAGGTCGAGCCATGGGAGGCCAACGTGACGGCCGACCTCGAGCACTTGAAATGGCGCGACCTGGTCACCCCGGGGACACCGCTCCCGACGCCCTGGAAGAAGGCCGAGTTCGAGGCCTACCAGAAGGACGTGCAGGCGAGGCGGCGGCAGATCCGCAAGGACAGGAAGCCCGAGTCGGTGATGGACGACCTCTTCCGCGAGGAGCGCGCCCACGACACCAGCCTCCTCGACACCGGCCCCAGCGCCGGCAAGGTCGGCGCCTTCGAGGGCGCCGTCTACCACGCCAAGGGCTACTACCGCCCGCAGTCCGATTGCATCATGTTCACCCGCGACGAGGTACCCTTCTGCGCCGTCTGCCGGCGGGCGATCGAGCGCGTCATCGCGCTGTACACGCAGGGAGCGGGCTGAGAAGCAGGAAACGCGAGGATCGCCTGAAGGAGCGGAGCTCATCCCGCTGAGAAGGCTTTGACACATCTATCTAATTAGGAGGCTTTGTCTCTTCGCTCCGAGACGGGCCCGATCTCCGAGCTACAGGTGCAGCCTTGAGCCTCCCCTCTTCGCATCGCGGAGGACGGCTCTCCGTCCTCCTCATCCGTTCGTTCCGGATCCCTGTCTCGCGTCCCCGAGGAGGGGGACTCCCATGCCCAAGCCTCGCTCAGCCCTCACCCATCTTCTCGCCGGTCTCCTCGCTCTCGCGCTGCTGCCGGCCGCCGCCAAGGCCCAGGTCGCCAAGCAGGCGAGCGACACCCTCGCCAGCCTCGCCTTCCAGAGCGAGCGCCTGGCGCCCTCGCAGCCGATCGAGGCGCTCGACGCCGCGCCGGGCGACGTCAGCTTCGCCACCCAGAGCGCCTGGGGGAGCTTCCGCTCCAGCGTCCCGGCCGGCTGGAAGGCCTCCGTCGACCAGCGCACCGGGTTGATCGCCTTCGCCGAGGGCGGCAACGTCGCCTGGCTGCCCGGCCGCGGCAACGCGCTGACCCGCAACGACGTCGCCGCCTACCTGAAGCCCGGAGCGGCGCGGGTCGACCTCGCGGGGGTGGAGGCGATCGCCCGCGGTTACCTGCCCCGGCTCGCACTCATGATGGGCGTCGACCCGAGCTCGCTGGTGCTCAACCCCGGGCGCTCGGGGCAGCCCGCCGGCCACGTCTGGTTCGTCGACTTCGACGTCGTCAAGGGCGGCATGGTCGTCGAAGGCGCCCGCGTCCTCTTCCGCGTCAACAACGGCAACCTGATCCAGTTCGGCAGCGAGTACCTCCCCGCCCCCGGCGCCGCCGTGCCGCCGACCCAGGT
>DATBQN010000053.1:0-2211 GCA_036560825.1 Thermoanaerobaculia bacterium | reverse complement strand
CACGCGGACGGACGTCGACGCCGCCGTCGCCAAGGTCAGGCAGACGATGGAGGACGAGCGGCGGGCCAAGGGCGAGCCGGCGCCCGAGAAGCCCGCCAGCACGCCGACGACCGAGGCCGCCGACAAGCTCAAGAAGAGGCTCGACGAGCTCGAGAAGCGGCTGTGGGCCGGCGCCGATCCCAAGGGCATCCAGCCGCCCGACGACGTGCTCACCAAGATCGGCTACGTGGCGGGAGCGCTCACCTCCTCGTGGGAGCCGCCGTCGCCCACCCAGCGCGAGTACCTGCGCCAGGCGGGCGGCGAGCTCGTCCGCTTCCTCGCCGACTTCAACCAGCTCTACGCCTCGGACGTCGCGGCATTCCGCAAGCAGCTCGCCGCGGCCAGGATCGAGCTGCTCCCCGAGGAGGCGCCGATCGCGGTGGCGAAGCCGGGCAGCTAGTAGACTGGCCCCGGATGAGCGGCGGTGACCGGGGGCTATCAGGAGATGGCCCGGTGTTTTCGCCCTCGCGCCTGCTTCGAAGGGGGATGCACCATGCCGACGCGCGTGGGGTTGATGGGCCTGGGGCGGATCGGACGCAACGTCTTCCGCCTCCTCTACGACAGCGACGACCTGCGCATCGAGGCGATCAGCGACATCGCGGATCACGCGGCGCTCGCCTACCTGTTGCGCTTCGACACCATCCTCGGCCGCTTCCCCGACGAGGTGAGCATCAAGGACGGCTACCTCTACGCCGCCGGCCGCCAGGTCCGGATGCTCTCCGGCGCCGAGCCGGGCGACGTGCCGTGGGGCGACCTGGGGGTCGACACGGTGATCGAGGCGACCGCCCACCTGCGCACCCGCGCCGCGCTCGAGCGCCACCTGGAGATGGGCGCCAAGCGGGTCATCCTCTGCGAGCCGCCGCTCGATCCGCCGGACATCACCGTGGTGATGGGGGTGAACGACGGCGAGCTCGCGCCGGAGCACCGCATCGTCTCGAATGCCTCCTGCACCGCCCACTGCGCGGCGCCGGTCTTGAAGATCCTCTCCGACGCCTTCGGCATCCGCCGCGCCTTCCTGACCACCGTCCACGCCTACACCAACCAGCAGCGGCTGGCCGACGTCCCCGCCGAGGACCCGCGGCGCGGGCGAGCGGCGGCGGAGAACATCATCCCGCAGGAGACCAACGCGGCCGAGGTCATCATGGGGCTCCTCCCGGAGCTCCGCGGCCGCCTCACCGGCCTCGCCATGAACGTGCCGGTGCCCAACGGCTCGGTCGTCGACCTCGTCTGCTGGCACGAGCGGCCGGTCACCGTCGACGCCGTCAACGAGGTGGTGCGCACGGCGGCGGCCACCCGGCGCTGGCGCCCCATCCTTGACTTCGAGGACGCCCCGATCGTCTCCTCGGACATCATCCACAGCCCCTACTCGAGCACCTTCGACGGCCTGGCGACGATGGTGCTCGGCGGCGGCGTCTCGAAGACCCTCTCCTGGTTCGACAACGGTTGGGGCTACGCCCACCGCGTCGTCGACCTGCTGCGGCGCTTCGCCGTGATGGACGGCACCGCGAGCCCCGGGGCGAGCCGATCGGAGCGCGCGTCATCGCGAGGGTTGGAGCCGGCGCGCGAGGTGGTCCGATGAGCGCCCCCGGCCGCCCGACGCGGGTGGGGATCAACGGCTTCGGCCGCATCGGCCGCAGCGTCTTCCGCATCCTCGCCGACCGCGCCGACGTCGAGGTGGCGGTGATCAACGACCTCTTCGAGAACGAGCAGCTCGCCTATCTCCTCAAGTACGACACCATGATGCGCGTCTTCCCCAAGGAGGTGACGAGCGACGCCGCGGCCCTCTACGTCGACGGCCGCAGGGTCGCGATGACCGCCGAGCGCGATCCGGCGGCGATCCCCTGGGGCGAGCACGGCATCGACATCGTCGTCGAGTCGACCGGCGTCTTCACCCGCCGCGCGGATCTCGCCAAGCACCTCGCGGCCGGCGCCGGGAGGGTCATCCTCACCGTCCCCGCCAAGGACGAGATCGACGCCACGATCGTCATGGGGGTCAACGACGACACCCTCAAGCCCGCCGACCGGCTGGTTTCGAACGCCTCCTGCACCACCAACTGCCTGGCGCCGATCGCCAAGATCCTCGACGACCGCTTCGGCCTCGAGGAGGGGTTCATGACCACCGTCCACGCCTACACCAACGACCAGCGCCTGGCGGACGTGCCGCACAAGGAC
>DATBQN010000052.1:0-2290 GCA_036560825.1 Thermoanaerobaculia bacterium | reverse complement strand
ACGCGCCGCACGGAGTCGGCCCGGCCGGGGGGCGTGCTCGGCGCGGTGTGCGACGGCGTCGCGCACCACCTCGCAGTCGACGCGTGGTTCCACGGCGCCGGCGTCTTCACCGGCGGCGAGGCGAGGGCCCGGGAGGCGCTCGGGCGGGCCCGCGAGGCGCGGAAGATGGGGCTCTTCGCGCACGTCGCCTGGGAGCTGTGCCTCGACGGGGCGCTGCTGCGGCGTCTGGGGACGGACACGCTGGTGGGCGCGGTGCGGGAATCGATCCTCGCCGCGGGCCCGGATGCGCCTCGCCGCGCCGCCGAGCTGCACACGGTGCTGGGGGCGGGCGAGCGAGCCACGTTCGACGTCCGTGTCGACCGCATCCTCGAGGCGATCGCGCGCGGCCCGTGGGTGGCTGGCTACGCGACGGCGGGGGGCGTGGTCGAGCGGCTCGAGGGCGTGCGGGCGAGGCTCGGCTTCGCGACGCTGTCGGCGGCGGATCGCGCCGCGGTGGCGAGCGGGCTCGAGGCGCTCGAGAAGGACGCCGACGCGGGGGTCGAGGCGATCCTGACGTCGCGACCTCGAATCGCGACGTCGCCCTAGAACTTCCCGAAGTACTCGGTGATGTCGAAGAAGAACGACTCGGCCTTGCCGTCGTGGTCGATCTCCAGCTCGTCGAACTGCCGGCCCTTGTCGTTCAGCAGGGACTGCTGCTTCGTGCGCCAGTGCTGCCCCTGCGGGCCGTAGAGGAGCGCGATGTACTGGTACTCGGACGCAGCGCCGTCGGTTTCGCCGTGGGCGCCGTGGATGAGGATTGCCTTCTCGAGGGAGGAGCCGTCGCCGCCGGCGAAGTGGATGGAGGTGCCCGGGAGCTCCTTGGGGCCGGGGTGGGAGAGGGAGGGCGCGGACGCAGACGCCGTGATCGGCACCGTCGGGGCAGAAGGCGGAGGCGCGGCCCCACCGCACGCGAAGAGACCCGTAGCCGCGAGGACGACGATCCCGCGCGAGGGAACCATCCCCATCTCCTACGCCCCTCCGACACGGGATCCTCCCGTTGCCGTGGGCCGGTTGCGGGCGGCAAGGGGCCGGCCGCGGGCGACTCACTTCTTCGCGCCGTCCATCTCCAGCCTCGTCTTGGCGCTCTCCCGCAGGTCCCTCACGACCTTCGCGCGGTCGCCCAGCGGGTCCTTCTCCTTCGCCTGGTCGAGCAGGCGGAGGCACTCCTCGTAGCGGCCGGCGCTGCATGCAACGGCGGCGTCGCGGCGCAGGTCGGCGGCGGCCACGAGATCCCGCGACTCGGGCGGCTCACGTGGCGGAAGCGGAGGCGCCGTCGGCTCCGGCGGGGCGGAGGACGGCGGCGGTGTCAGCGCGTACACGAGGCCCACGGCGGCGATCGTCGTCGTGGCTGCTGCGGCGAGCCAGAGGATGGTGCGCTTGGTGGACATGTCGACCCGTCTCCGCGTCATCCTCGCCTGGCCAGCCTCGATCGCCAACCGGGCGCCCAAGTAGCGGAGGCCTCACAGCGTCGGCGGCGGTACGCTGGCCGCGATCGCATGACCGATCCGCTCGAAGTCACCGTTCCGTGCCCCTCGTGCTCCGCGGCGGTGGGCTTTCCCGGGCGCCTGTGCCGGTCGTGCGGCGCCGTCGTGCCCGCGGCGGTGCGGGAGGCGCTGGAGCGGCGCCTCGAAGCGGCCGACGAGGATTTCCGGGACGGTCGGGCCGCCACCCGCTCTGCGTCGATGATCCTCCTTCTCCTCGCCCTCGTGAGCCTCGGCGGCGGCCTCGGAAAGTACGCGCTGGAGGTCTCCTCGGACCTCGCGGGCCGCCAGGACCAGGTAGGCGCGCTCGGCGAGCTCGCGATGGCGCTCGCGGTCGGCGCCGTCTTCTTCGGCTGCTTCGCCTGGGCGAGACGCAACCCGCTGCCGGCGGTCGCCTCCGGGCTCGGCGTCTGGCTCCTCGCCCAGGTCGCCTCCACGATCGCATCGCCGATCTCCGCGTTGCCCATCGGCGTCGGCGGCTTCGTGCGCGCCTTCCTCCGGCTGGCCATCCTTCTCTTCCTGGTGCGCGGCCTCGTCGCCGCGGCTCGCGGCCAGAGGCTCCTCCGCAGGATGACGCGTTGATGGGCGACGCCGGCGAGGTCGCGACGCTCCTCGAGCAGGTGCGCAGCGCGGCGCGCAATCTCTCCGAGCTCGTGGAGCCGGCCGGTGCGGTGGGACCGGAGCTGGTCCGCGCCATCGAGGCAGCCCGCGACGAGGTGGAGCGCCGCCTGGCCGGGGGCGAGCTCCTCGTCGCCGTGGCGGCCGACACC
>DATBQN010000051.1:0-1502 GCA_036560825.1 Thermoanaerobaculia bacterium | reverse complement strand
GCACGCGTGTGCCTGTCACCGCACTCTTCGAGAATCTCGAGTCTGGCGCCCGGCTGGAAGAGGTCCTCGAATGGTTCCCCGGTGTCGCCCGCGAACAAGCCGAGGCGGTGCTCGAGCACGCCGCGGTGCCAATCGCACCCTAATCCCCTATCCGCTACCCGCTCCTTTCCCCTCCGCCGACACCGCCCCACCCGTCCGCACGCCGAGCTCGACGCCGCCGTAGCGACGGTCGAGGGAGAGGCCGGTGACGTTGCCGGCGGCGTTGGTCACGAAGCGCAGGCGGTCCATGGTTCCCTGGTAGAAGAAATCGTTCTCGGCGGCCGGGAAGGCCTCGAGCTTGGGGAAGCCCGCGCGCTGGGTGAAGAGGCGATCGCCCTCGCGGCTCACCACCCGGACGACGTCCGGCTCGGTGCGGTAGGTGCCGGCGTAGCGGTCGAGGAGCGCGGGGGCGAGGTGGACGGTCTTGCGCTCCGCGAGCGGCTTGCCGATCGCCATCGCCGCGATCTCGATGGCGAGCATGGCGGGCGACGGCTGGTGGTCGAGGTTGTTCGACAGGATGACGACGAGCAGGCGGTCGTCGGGCATCCTCAGCAGCTCGGCCTTGAAACCGTTGAGGATGCCGTCGTGCTCCTCCACCCGGTGCCCCTCGTAGCTCCAGAGCTCCCAGCCGTAGCCGTAGTTGGTCGAGCGGCCGTCCTTGAGGCGGTAGGGCGTCAGCATGCGCTCGAGCAGGTCCTTGCGCACCAGGGCGCCCGCGTCGAGCCCGCGGCTCCAGCGCGCCACGTCGTCGACCGTCGAGAGGAACGCCCCGTCGGCGTAGGGGTTCGCCGAAGTGAGGGACTCCGCGTTGACGTAGTGGCCCGGCGTCCCCTGATAGCCGGTGACCCGCCCCGGCACCACGGCCGCCGAGTCGCCGACGACGGTCGACGTCATGCCGAGCGGTCGGAGGAGCGTCTCGGCCATCCAGTCCGTGTAGGGCCGGCCGGTGACCTTCTCGAGGATGGCGCCGAGGAGGACGTAGCCCGAGTTGTCGTAGCGCCACCGCTCGCCGGGCGCGAAGTCGAGCGGCTCGTCCTTGAAACTGTCGATGATCTCCGACGGCGTATGGCGCTCGCGCCAGATTTTCTTCCAGGCGGGAAAGTCGGTGTAGTTCGGGATCCCCGAGGTGTGGGTGAGGAGGTTCTCGAGCGTGATCCGCCGCCCGTGCGACGGGTAGCCGGGAAGGAGCTTGCCGACCTCGTCGTCGAGCGCGAGCTTCCCTTCCGCGGCCAGGCGGAGGATCGCCATCGCCGTGAGCTGCTTGGTGATCGAGCCGATACGGAAGACCATCTCGGGCCGCACCGGCACGCAGAGCTCGAGGTTCGCCATCCCGTAGCCCTTGCGGAGGATGACCTGGCCGCCCCTCTCGACGAGCACCGCCGCGCCCGGCTCGGCCGCCGGGTAGCTCGCCGCGAGCAGGCGGTCGAGCCGCGCCGCGAGCTCGCCGCCGGCGTCCGGGAGCG
>DATBQN010000050.1:0-3554 GCA_036560825.1 Thermoanaerobaculia bacterium | reverse complement strand
GACAGCCGGCGAGGGATGCCCTGGCGGGCGACGACCGGTACGAGGGTCGATCCGACGAGACGCTCATGACCGACGCGCTCCTGCGGGGGCACCCTCATGAGACACTGCTATGATTGCTCTTGGAGGAAGGCGATGACCAAGGTGCTGGAGGCTATCTATGAAGGAGGCGTTCTAAGGCCCCTTGGAGATCTGGGCCTCGCGGAGCACCAGAGGGTCCTCGTCGAGATCCGCCTGCCCGCCGAATCCGACGCGGACTCGCAGCTTGCGGAGTGGCATCGCGTCTACGAAGGGCTTTCCGACGCCGAGATCGCCGAGGTCGAGGCGGTTGCCCTGGACCGCAGCCGCTTCTTTCGCGAGCCTTGACCTCGCCGCACCCTCCCGCCCTCCTGGACTCGGATACCTT
This sequence comes from Thermoanaerobaculia bacterium, assembly GCA_036560825.1. Lineage (GTDB taxonomy): Bacteria > Acidobacteriota > Thermoanaerobaculia > Multivoradales > UBA5704 > DATBQN01. The sequence goes on along the minus strand of DATBQN010000050.1, from coordinate 3,151 downwards.
GTCCGAGGTCATGAAGGGGCGTGATCCGCACGTCCTTCACCACGCCCGAGAGTATCTGGAGGAGCATCGGGTCCTCCAGTTCTCGATCATCACTCGCTACGAGATCCTCCGCGGACTCCACGCGAAGGGCGCTCCTCGGCAGATCGCCCAGTTCCTCGCCACCTGTCGCGCGGGCATCGTCTATCCGCTGACCGAAGCGGTCGTGGACCGGGCGGCGGAGATCTACGGATCGCTTCGCAGGCGCGGCCAGCCAATCTCGGATGCCGACCTCCTCATCGCGGCGACCGCGCTCCTTCATGACCTGTCACTGGTCACGGGTAACGAGGACCATTTCAAGCGCCTCGACGGGCTTCGCATCATCAATTGGCGTACGCGCTGAGCCGGAGTCCTGAGCCCCGCACGGGCATGAAATGCCCTGCCAAGAGTGGCGCCGGATGAACCGAAAGGGGTGATCGGTCGCGTCTCGGAGAAGCCGCTCATTCTCCCAGTCCGCCTAACGCCGCGGCGAGAGGTAGGCCGCCGCCCTCTCAGGCCGGCCCCAGGCCTCGTAGAGGGCGGCGAGGCGAGAGAGGTTGTCGCGCGCTTCGCGGGCCTTGGGTGCCTCGGAGCCGGCCTTCGAGCCGCAGGGCGCCCGCCAAGTAGACGAGGCGTTGCGCGTTGCGGGGGTGATCTCTTCCCAGGCTCGCCTGCCCGATCGCCAGCGCCTGGCGAGACAGCCGCTTACCGCGCCGAGCGGTATGCCGCCGCCCGAGGCTCGTGGCAAGGTGCCACAGCTCCGCGGCGGTGATGGCGGCAGCTCGCGCCGATTACAGCTCCCGTACCCAGCTCAGGATCGTCCTCTTGACGTCCTTCCAATCCGACTTCCACAACATCCTCGGCCTGGGCTCGGAATCGGCAATGTCGAAGTAGGCCAGGGCGTAGAGGACGTGGCCGATGTCCTGGACCTCGAACTTCGTCTGATACCACTCCAGCATGTCCCGCAGCCGAAAGCCGTGACGTCCGAGCGCATGGAGATCGACGAAGTCCTTCCTGGAGCCTCGCTGCGCGATCGCCGACAGCTTCATACAGGCGAGGTCCCGGAGACCAGCGAGGCGACAGCCATATTCCGGCCAGGTGAGAAGGGCGTCGAGCATCCGGTACCGAAATTCAAGGAAGCTGACGCGGACTCCGTGGATGTGGGCCCCTGGAAACCAATCGAAATCCACGGAACGGCGGTGGCCCAGATGGAGAGCGATCGCGGTACCGCCGGCCAGGTAGAAACCGTCCGCCGTGGATCTCGGGCCGAGGAGCCGCAGAGTTTTCCGCTGTCCCCCAGTCAGGATCTCTTCATGAAAGATCATCGAGCCCGGCGGTCCCAGACCTGCCGCCGTTCGTCTTGCAGCCAGGCGTCGACTCGACGCCGTGGGATGCCGAGCACGAGCTGCCAGTACCGGAGCTGCTGGGGGGAGAGGCCCCGGCCGTCGTGCTTCTCGATCCACCCGCGGATGGCGTCGTCTCCAAGGGCCGAGCGGAGCCACTTCACCGTCTCCCAAGGACCCGAGGCGAGGATACGGCCGATGATCATCCCTCGATCATGATCCAGGCGCAGAGAGCGAGGCTCGACATCCCAGAACACCTCGCGGACCGCTGGCGGAAGGGTTGGGAACCTGGCGGCCATCGTTGCGACTCTCTGGCGGACTCTTCGACCACTCCCATTATATCCGTGGCACGTCCGCTACCCGCTCCGCCCGACGCCGACGACCGGTACGACGGTCGATCCGAGGCTTACCGCGGCGAGAGGTAGGCCGCCGCCCTCTCAGGCCGGCCCCAGGCCTCATAGAGGGCGGCGAGGCGAGAGAGGTTGTCGCGCGCTTCGCGGGCCTTGGGCGCCTCGGAGCCGGGGATCACCGGGAGGAGCGCGAAGGCGTGGAGCAGGTAGGGCTCGGCCTCGGCGAAGCGGGAGAGCCTCGTCGCGGCCGCGCCGAGGAGGCTCTCCGTGGCCCCGAGCCGCCAGTCGTCGGCGGCATAGCTCTTCTGCTGGACCGCGAGCACGTGCAGGAGGAGCGTTCTCGCGGCGGCCGGACGACCCTGGTCGAGGTAGACCCGCGCCAGGCCCACCTCGTGGCGGGCGACGGTCGGGTGGTCCCGGCCGAGGGCCGGCCGGGAGATCGCCAGGGCCTCCTCACCTCTCGCCTCCGCCTCGGCGAGCTTGCCTTCGAGCCGCAGGGCGCTCGCCAAGTAGACGAGGCGTTGCGCGTTGCGGGGATGATCTCTGCCCAGGCTCGACTGCCCGATCGCCAGCGCCTGGCGAAACATCGGCTCGGCGGCCGCCGGGTCGCGCTCGTTGACGCTCTGCGCCACGTTGGCGAGCGAGGTGGCGACGTCCGGATGGTGCGGGCCGCGCGTCTTTCGCGTCACCACCAGGGTGTCGCGAAACAGCGCCTCGGCGCCGGCCAGGTCGCCCTTCTCCCGCAGCAGGAGGCCGAGATCGCTCATGCTCGTCGCCGTGTCGTGGTCGGCCGGTCCCAAGACCTTCCTCCGCAGGCCCAGGGCCGAACGGAAGTGCGCTTCCGCCTCGTCCAGGCGCCCTTGGTCCAATAGCACGCGGCCGAGCTCGCTCTCGGTCACGGCGACCTCCGGGTGTTCCGCGCCGAGGACCTGCCGCCGCATCGCGAGCGCCTCTTCGAGCGTGACGCGAGCGGCGTCCCACTCGGCCTTCTGCCTTTCGGCGACGCCCAGGTCGTTCAAGCTCTGGGCCAGCTCGCGGCTGGGGCCCAGGGTCCGGCGGCCGAGGGCAACGGCCTGGTGGAGCAGCGGCAGGGCTCGCTCGTAGGCGCCGCGCCGCTCGTAGATGCGGCCCCAGAGGGTGAGCATCTCGCGCTGGAGCTCCGGCTGCGTGGCGAGGTCCTTCTGCACGCGGGTGGCGCCGAGGTCGAGGAGGCTCCGCACCGTGGGCTCCTGTCGATCGGCGGCCTCGAAGTGGTCGGCGTTGCTCAGCAGGCCGGTGAGGAACGCGCTCACCTTGGCCGCCTTCTGCGCCGCCAGGAGCTCGCGGTCCCGCTCGTCGGCGAGCCGGGCGCCGTAGAACGCCACCACCGCGGCCAGCGCCAGGACCGCCGCCGCGGCGGCGGCCAGGCTCCGCGCGTTGCGGCGCACGAACTTCCCGCTCCGG
>DATBQN010000049.1:0-6197 GCA_036560825.1 Thermoanaerobaculia bacterium | reverse complement strand
TCCATGATCGCAGCCCACGTCCAGCAACGCATCGAGCAGCTCGCCGCGCAGCTCACCAACCTCCGGGGGTATCTTTGAGGAGGCCGGCCTAGAGCGGAAGCTGGCGGAGATCGACCACCAGCTCGAGGACGCCGGCTTCTGGAACGACCCCGAGAAGAGCGCGCCGATCCTGCGCGAGAGGCGCGGCCTGGAGCGCCGGGTCGAGACGCTCAACCGCCTGCGCGCCGACGCCGAGGAGCTGCAGACCTGGAGCGAGCTCCTCACGGATGACGCGCCGGCCCTCGACGGCGATCCCGAGATCGACCGCTTCCTCGAGCGCCTCGCCGGCGAGCTCGACCAGCTCGAGCTCGAGCTCAAGCTCTCCGGCCCGGACGACGACAAGAACGCCATCGTCGCCATCCATCCCGGCGCCGGCGGCACCGAGTCGCAGGACTGGGCCGAGATGCTCCTGCGCATGTACCTGCGCTGGGCGGAGCAGCACGGCTACGAGGTGGAGATGCTGGAGCGGCAGGAGGGCGAGGAGGCGGGGATCAAGAGCGCCACCTTCGCCGTGCGCGGCGCCTATGCCTACGGCTATCTCTCCGGCGAGAGCGGCGTCCACCGCCTGGTGCGCATCAGCCCCTACGACTTCCAGGGCCGCCGCCACACCTCCTTCGCCTCGGTCTACGTGGTGCCCGAGGTGGACGACACGGTGCACATCGACATCGACGACAAAGACCTGCGGATCGACACCTACCGCTCCTCGGGCGCCGGCGGCCAGCATGTCAACAAGACCGAGTCGGCGGTGCGCATCACCCACCAGCCGAGCGGCATCGTCGTCTCCTGCCAGAACGAGCGCAGCCAGATCAAGAACCGCGCCATGGCGATGAAGGTGCTGCGCTCGCGCCTCTACGACCTCGAGATGCAGAAGCGCGCCGCCGAGCAGGCCGAGCGCGAGGACAAGAAGAAGGACATCGGCTGGGGGAGCCAGATCCGCAGCTACGTCCTCCACCCGTACCGCATGGTCAAGGATCACCGCACCGGGGCCGAGGTGGGCGACGCCGACCGCGTCCTCGACGGCAACCTCGATCCCTTCATCGAAGCCTGGCTGCGCGGCCAGATGGGCGCGCCGGGCGAGATCCCCTCGTAGGGCTCCGGCCCCTTGCCGACCCTCCGCCTCGACGTCGTCTCGCCGCTGCCGCCGGTGCGCTCGGGGATCGCCGACTACATAGCCGATCTATTGCCGTCGTTGATGGCGCTCGACGAAGCGCCCGACGTTCGCCTCGTCCACCTCCCCGGCCAGCCGGTCGATCCGGCGCTCGCGGCTCGGTATCCGATCGTCGAGACGGAAGAATTCCTCTCGCCGTCCCCCGGCCGGCCGCGCCTGCCCCTCTACCAGATGGGCAACAACCGCTACCACGAGGCGGTGCTCGCCCTCGCCATGGCGCGCCCGGGCGTCCTCGCCCTCCACGACGTCGTCCTCCACCACCTGCTCCTCGATATCACCCTCGGCCGCGACACCTTTCCGCCCTACCGCGAGTGCCTGCGGGCCGACCACGGCTGGATCGGCGCGGCGGCGGCGAACGCCAAGAAGTGGCACGCCTACGGCGCCGCGCCCGTCTTCTCGCTCCCCGCCCATCGCACCCTCCTCGCTCGCCAACGCGGTGTCCTCGTACACAGCGCCTGGGCGGAAGGGATGGTCCGCGAGGAGAATCCGGGGGTGCGGGTGCGGGCGATCCCCATGGGCATCCCGCTGCCGCCGCCGGCGGCGCCCGGCGCCGGCGCCGCCCTCCGCGCGCGGCTCGGTCTGCCGCCCGACGCGCCCGTCGTCGGGAGCTTCGGCTTCCAGACGCCGATCAAGCGCACCGAGCTGGCGATCGCGGCGCTCGCCGCCCCCGCTCTCGAGCGCGTCCACCTGCTGATCGTCGGCCAGGCCGCCGAGGTGATGGACCTCGAGGGCGCGGCGCGCCGGGCGGGGGTCGCCGAGCGCGTCCACGTCGCCGGCTTCCTTCCCTATGCCGACTTCGAGGCGGCGATCGCGGCGACCGACCTCTGCCTCAACCTGCGCTATCCCACGGCAGGGGAGACCTCGGCGTCGCTCCTGCGGGTGCTCGCGGTGGGGCGGCCGGCGATCGTCTCCGACTATGCGCAGTTCGCCGACCTGCCGGCGGAGATCGCCGTCAAGGTGCCCTTGGCGGCGACGGCTGAGGAGGAGTCTGCCGCCCTCGCCGCAGCGCTCGGCGAGCTCCTGGCCGATCGGGCGCGGCTCGCGGCGATGGGGGAGGCCGCGCGCGCCTACGTCGCCGCGCGGCACGCCCCGGCGGCGGCGGCGCGGGCGGTCGTCGACGCCTGCCGCGAGTGGGAGGGGGCCGCGCCCCTGGAGGACGCGCCCGGCGCGCCGGCGGTCCCGGCGCCGTCCACCATCGCCTGGCACCAGATGCCGGGAGAGATCGAGGTCCGCGGCGCCGAGGCGCCGTGGCCGGCGGGGGAGCGGCGGCGGCTGGCGATCCGGCTCAGGAACACCGGCTTCGCGCGCTGGCTGGCGGGCGACCGCGGGCCGGGCGGGCTGGCCCTCTCCCTCAAGCTCTTCTTCGAGGGCGAGGACCTCCTCGAAGGGCGCCGCTGGCTGGCCTTTCCGCGCGACGTGGCGCCGGGCGAGGAGGTGCGCTTCGAGACCGAGATCCGTCGGCCCCCCGGCCCGGCGCGCCTGCGGATCGAGCCCCACCTCTTCGGCGGCCTCTCCTTTTCCTTCCTCGGCGGTCCCTGGTGGGAGGAGGATCTGTGACGGCCCAGAAAAGGGTGGCACCTCTCCAGAAAAGGGTGGCACCTCGTCGGGAAGTCGCCAAGTCTCTAATTTTTCAACGACTTGCCAATCGCCTGGCACCTTTTGGGAAGGGAATGGCTTCTCGCTGGGCGGGTGGGAGATGAGAAAGATGTCCCCGGTCGAGGACGGCGGGGAGGTCCTCGCGCCGATCCCCGATCTCGATCAGCCAGAGACGGGGGGAGATCGGACGCGGCGCACGGCTCGACCGCCACGCTCCCCTCTCGAGCTCGCCGGCTGGGTGGTCCTGGCGGCTCTCCTCCTCGCGACCCTCGTGGCCGCGGCGACCTTCTCCCGCGCCGGGCGGCCGTCGCTGGTGGGCGACGAGGCGACCTACGCGATGCAGGCGCTCTCGCTCGCCCATGACTTCGATCTCGCCTACAGCCGCGCCGACTACGACCGCTTCCTCGCCCTCTGGGGAGGCCGGCCCGACGGCCTGGTGTTGCAGAGCCGCGACGGCGGGAAGCACATCACGTACGGCAAGCCGTTCCTCTACGCCCTCGCCATCGCGCCCTTCGTCCGCGCCGCTCCCGTCGACGGCGCCCTGGTCGCCAACGCTCTCCTCCTCGCCTGGGCGGCGGTGGCGGTCGCGCGCGCCCTCCGCCTGCGGATCGGCGCCGCGGCGCCCTGGTGGACCGCGGTCTTCCTCTTCGCCTCGGTCTCCTTCGCCTACGTCTTCTGGGTCCACGCCGACGTCTTCCTCCTGGTGACGACGGCGGTGGGCTTCGCCCTCGTCTATGGCGGCGACCGCTCGCCGCGAGCCGGCGGCGCGCTGCCCGAGGTGTACGAGACGGAGGTGCTCGCCCCCGCCGGGCGCTTCGCCGCGCGCTGGCTCGCCGCCGGGCTGCTCTTGGCCGTCGCCGGTGCCTACCGGCCGTTCTACCTGGCGCTCCTCGTGCCGGCGGCGCTCGCGGTGCCGCGGGAGCGGCGGCGCGCCGGCTGGGCGGCGCTCGCCGGCGGTGCCGCGGCCCTCCTCCTCGTCACCGCGCTCGTCCAGTGGCACGCGGGGGGCTCCTTCACCGGCTATGGGGGCGAGCGGCAGGGCTTCTATCCGCGCACCGGCTACCCCGACGTCGATTTCCCCGCGGCGAGCGGCTGGGAGCGGTCGCTCCACCGGTGGGGGAACACCTCGTGGATCCAGGAGGGGGCGATCGAGGTCCAGTGGGACGCCCATCTCCTCGGCTGGGACGGCCTCTACTTCCTCGTCGGCAGGAACGTCGGCGTCCTGCCCTACTTCCTGCCGCTCCTCCTCGGCTTCGTCGCCTACCGTCCCGAGCGCGGCCGCTGGGCGATCCCCCTGGCCGTCCTCGCCGCCGCGGCCGGCATCGTCCTGGTTCGCCCGTTCAACTTCTACGGCGGCGGCGGCGCCATCGGCAACCGCTACTTCCTTCCCCTCTACCCGGCGCTCTGGTTCGTGGCGGCGCGGCCGCCGCGGTCGAGCGGCCGGGCGAGCGTCGGCTGGGCGCTCGCGACGGGCGCGCTCGCGGCGCCCTTCCTCTGGCCTCTCTGGACGCACCCGCGGGCGTTCCCCATCGGGCCGGACGGCCGCTACGCTTACGTCTCGGCGGCCGCCCGCCGCCTGCTTCCCTACGAGACCACGCAGAGCCACGTGCCGGGCGGCGACGACGCCGCCCACGACGGTCTCTGGGTGAAGCGCCTGAACGGTGCGGTCGGGCGCATCGGCGAGGCCGAGAGCCTGGTGGGCGGCGCCGAGGGCGAGCTGCTGGTGGGGAGCCCGCGGCCGCTCCCGGCGCTCCTCATGGTCTTCGACCAGCGGGCGACCACCCACCTCGAGGTGAACGGCCGGACCTTCCGGCCGACCCTCCTGCGCCCCAACGGCGCCGTCGTCTTCCGCGCCGACCTCGGCCGGCCGCGGGCCGTCCATCCCATGTGGTGGACGCGCGCCCCGTGGTATCTCTATCAGGTGACCCTGCGGATGCCCGGCGCGCCGCCGGTGCCGATCGGGCTGCGCATCCTGCCCGTGTCCACCGCGCCGGGCGAGACGGAGCGCGGCAACGAGAAAGCCGCGCCGAGCGGCCCGGCGGACGATCGGCCGTCGCAGATCCTCATCCGCCCCCATCGCCCGGACGACCGGAGCGGCCGCACGCTGACCGGACCGGGGCCAACTGTCGTCGCGCCGCACCGTAGCCAGCAGCCATCGTCGGGAGAGCGGCCGTGACCGCCGCGCAGAGCTGGATCCTCGCCGCCCGCGAGCACCTCGCCTCGCCGCCGCCGCGCCGGCTCGAGCCGAGCGACCTCCGGCCGGCCTCCGTCCTCGTGCCGCTCTACGTCGCCGCCGGCGAGCTGTGGACGGTGCTCACCAAGCGCACCGAGACCCTCCCCAGCCACCGCGGCCAGATCGCCTTTCCCGGCGGCGGCCGCGAGGTCGGCGAGGACGCCTGGAGCGCCGCGCTCCGCGAGGCCCGCGAGGAGGTGGGGATCGACGCCGCGCGGGTGCTGCGCCTGGGCGAGCTCGACGAGGTCGAGTCGCCGGCCAGCTTCCGCGTCATCCCCTGCGTCGGCGCCATCCCGTTTCCGTTCGACACCAAGCTCAACCCCGCCGAGATCGCCGAGGTCTTCAGCCTCCCGCTCACCGCCTTCGCCAATCCCCGCCTGGTCGAGGAGCGCGAGGTCACGCTCGACGGCCGCCGCCGCACGATCCGCATCTACCACGTCGGCAAGCGCCAGATCTGGGGCTTGACGGCGCGGGTGCTGCAGAATCTCCTCGTGCGCTTGGGGATCGAGTCCGCCGGTGATGGCTGAGACCGGCGATACCTCACTTCATTCGGCTTCGCCCTTCTTCTCGAGGAGGTCGAGATCGGCGAGGTCCTTCAAGCGTCCGCTCGCTCGCTTGTTGAGGATCAGAGCGTCGCGGCCGAGGAACGGCACTTCGAGATCGCCGAACTTGGCGAGCTTGTTCGTCTTCCATGCTTCGTCGAAGTCGAGGCCGCTGACCTCGGTCAGGATGTCGATCCGCCGAGGTGGTTGGCCGATCTGGTAGACGAGGTCGGGTTTCTCGAGATCGCGGACCGTGAGCCCGGTCGCTTCCACCGGCGCCCCGAACTCGACGAGGGCTCGCCAGACTCTCCGAGCGTTCTCGGGGTCCGGCCGTACCAGGATGTCGAGGTCCTCCGTGGCGCGCACGACGCCGTGCGCCGCCAGGGAGTAGGCGCCGACGACGACGAAAGAGGCCCCCGCCTTCTGGAGCTCCGCGATGAGGTCGAGGAAGTCCGGATTCGAATCTAGGGCTTGGATTCGTTGGGGCCTTTCTTGCGCACCGGCGAAGGGACGACGCGGATCGGCGTCTCGCTGCGCTCGTAGTCGGGCAGCGGCCTTCCCGTGAGCGCCCAGACCCGGAGGGTGAGCGGCCACATCATGGCGAGGCGCTCCGCCGCGG
>DATBQN010000048.1:0-7408 GCA_036560825.1 Thermoanaerobaculia bacterium | reverse complement strand
TCGTCACCACCTTCGCCCTGGGGAACGTCCTCGCCGGCGGCGCCGACTGGATGATCGCGCTCGCCCTCGCCGCCGCGGTGCCGGCGCTCTGTGGCTTCGCGGGCGAGGCGGGCGACCTCCAGGTCGGCCTCGCGGCGGCCTTCGCCGCGGCGTCGAAGATCGAGGGCGTGCCGCTCGCCGCCTTCCTCGTCGTCGCGCACCTGATCGCGCGTGCCGCGCGGGACGGCCTGCGCTCGCCTCGAGCTCTCGGCGGGGTCGCCCTGCGGAGCGGCCTGCCGCCGGCCGCCGCGATCGTCCCCTGGCTCGTCGAGACCGCGCGGCACGGCCTCTTCCAGGCCGGCAACTCGGGACCCTTCGACTGGGAACGGCGACACGAGATCTGGCGCGGCGTCCGGGAGGTCGCCGGCTCGGCGCCCCTCCACGGCCTCCCCTGGGCGCTCGCCCTCCTGCCGCTCCTCTGGCTCTCGCGCCGCACCCGCGCCCTCGCCGCGGTCCTCTCGGCGCAGGCGCTCTTCTACGCCTGGGCCTACCTCGCCTCGCCGATCGATCCCTGGCTCTACGTCCTCTCGAACGGCTCGCGCCTCGCCTTCCAGCTCCTGCCGGCGGTGCTGGTGGGGGCGGTGATCGCGACGGAGCCGCGGGAGGTCGCCGTCTAGCTGAGCCGAGCGCGCCGGCCTACGGCGGCTCCGGCGCCACGACGCCCGCGCCGTCGGTGTCGCGCGGATCGCTCGCCGCCTCGAGCCGGCCGTCCGCCAGGCGGCGCACGGCCTGGACTTTGGCGACGTCGTCCTTCTCGTTCGCCACCACCTGGTGGCCGCGACGCTCGAGCTCGGCCCAGGTCTCCGGCGAGAGGGCGCCCTCCTCCGCCTCGATGCGGTCGGGGAGCCACTGGTGGTGGATGCGCGGGCGGCCGAGCGCCGCGGCGAGCGTATCGCCGTCCACCATGAGGTCCAGGAGGACCTGTGCCACGTGGGTGGGGATGCGCGAGCCGCCGCGCCCCCCGAGGGCCAGCTCCTCGCCGCCGCGCCAGGCGACGAGCGGCACCATCGAGGAGAGCATCCGCTTGCCGGGCGCCACGGCGTTGGCCTCGCCCTGCACGAGCCAAAAGAGGTTCGGCCGGCCGGGAGCGGCGGCGAAGTCGTCCATCTCGTCGTTGAGGAAGAAGCCCGCCTCCGGCACGTAGAGGCCGCAGCCGAAGAGCTCGTTCAAGGTCGTGGTGAGCGAGACCATACCGCCGTCCGCGTCGATCACCGAGATCTGCGTCGTCTCGCTCCCCTCGCGGCCGGCGCCCGCCGTCCACGGCGTCACCGCGCTCGACCGCCGGACGTGCGCCGGGTCGATCCCCGCGGCGCGGCGCGCGATCCATCGCGGCGACAGCAGGTCGGCGGCGGTGGCGCGGGTCGTCGAGGGGTCGCCCAGGAGGAAGCGGTCCGCATAGGCGCCGCGGAAGGCCTCGGCCAGGAGGTGCGCGCGGTCCGCCCCATAGCGCGGCCGCTTGGCCCAGCCCAGGCGCTCGAGGACCCCGAGGGTCTGACCGACGAGGATGCCTCCCGAGGACGGCAGCGGCATCGCGGCGATCCGCCAGCCGAACGCCTCGATCGCGAGCGGCGTGCGCCAGACCGGCCGATAGGCGGCGAGATCGGCGGCGACGAGGACGCCCCCATGCCGGCGCGAGGCGGTCTCGACGGCGGCGGCGGCCGGCCCCCGGGAGAGCGCCGCCGGCCCGCGCGCCTCGTAGGCGGCGAGGGTCGCGGCGAGCTCGGGCAGGCGCAGGCGGCTGCCGGCCGGCGGCGGCCGGCCTCCGGGAAGCCACACCCGCGCGCTCTCGGGAAAACGGGAGAGGAGGGCGCGCGTCTTCGGCTGCTCGAGGAGGTCGTGCAGGTGGCTCCCGACGACGAAGCCGTCGGCGGCCAGGCGCCGGGCCGGCTCGACCAGGCGCGCCCAGGGCAGCCTGCCGAGCTTGCGGTGGAGCTCCCAGAGCCCGGCCGGCGAGCCGGGGACGCCGGCGGCGAGCGGGCCGACGGACGAGGCGTCGCGGATCGGCTCCCCCTGCGCGTCGACGAACATGCCGCGGCGCGCCGCGGCGGGCGCCACCTCGCGGAAGTCGAGCGCCGCGACCTCGCCCGCTCGACCTCCGCCCGGGCGCGCCACGGCGAACCCGCCGCCGCCCAGGTTGCCGGCCTCCGGGTAGACCACCGCGAGGGCGAGGGCGGTGGCGACGGCGGCGTCCGCGGCGTTGCCGCCGGCGCGCAGCACGTCGAGCCCGACGGCGGTCGCCCGCGCGTCGCCCGAAGCGATGGCGCCGCCGGTGCCGCGCGGGCCGTCGCGATAGAAGCCGGCGGCGGGTGCCGCGAGCGGCAGGATGCTGACCGCGATGGCGGCGGTCACCGTGAGCGTCCGGGCGAGCCGCATGGTCGGACCTCCTCGACAGCGGAGTCTCTCACGGCGCGGCAAGCTCCGCCCGCGGCGAGGTCAGGCGCCCGGCGGGTCGCGCGGCCGTGGCGGGCGCAGCAGGGAGAGCGCGATGGCGACGGCGAGCACCGCGAGGACGATGACCAGCGACACCGAGGTGGGGATCTCGATCCAGTGGTGGATGAGCATCTTGGTGCCGACGAACGCGAGCACCACCCCGAGCCCGTAGCCGAGATAGGTGAAGCGGTCCATCAGGCCGGCGAGCAGGAAGTAGAGGGCGCGCAGGCCGAGGATGGCGAAGATGTTCGAGGTGAAGGCGATGTAGGGGTCGCGGGTGACGCCGAAGACCGCGGGGATCGAGTCGATGGCGAAGACGATGTCGGTCGCCTCGACGACGACGAGCACCAGGGCCAGCGGCGTGGCCGCCAGGCGCCCGGCCTCGCGCACCAGGAAGCGCCGGCCGTGGAGCTCCGAGGTGAGGGGGACGAAGCGCTGGAAGAGGCGGACGACGGGATTGGCCTCGGGGCGGACCTCGGCCTCCTTGCCGGCGAGGAGCTTGATGCCGGTGTAGAGCAGGAGGGCGCCGAGCACCGGGATCAGCCAGGCGAAGCGGGCGATGAGCGCGGCGCCCGCGACGATGAAGAGGCCGCGCGAGACCAGGGCGCCCAGAATCCCCCAGTAGAGGACGCGGTGCTGCAGCTCCTCCGGCACCGCGAAGTACTGGAAGATGACGACGAAGATGAAGATGTTGTCGAAGGAGAGCGAGCGCTCGATGACGTAGGCGGCGAGGAACTCGACCCCCGCCGTCGGCCCCTGGGCGTAGCGCACCCAGAGGTTCCAGCCGAGCCCGACGAGAGTCCAGACGATGCTCGCGGCGAGCGCCTCGCGGAAGCCGATGCGGCGCTCGCGCCGGTGGAGCAGGCCGAGGTCGAGGGCGAGGAGGGCGGCGAAAACGGCGAAGAACGGCCCCCATTCGTGGAGGATGGCGGCGCTCTCCATGACGATGAGGTGCGGACCCCAAGCCGTTCGGCGGGTGCGGTCGGCCGCTCCCGGCCGACCGCCGCGACGGGATGGGATGCACTGAGCGGGCGGCGGGGGGGGACCCCGCGGCGGCGCGCTTACTTGAGGTGGCCGTTGACCAGCTTGGTCATCTCGAACATGCTGACCTCGGCCTTGCCGCCGAAGACCGCCCTCAGCTTGTCGTCCGCCCGGATCATGCGCTTGTTGGCCGGGTCCTGAAGGTTGTGCGCCTTGATGTAGTCCCAGATCTTCTTGGTGATCTCGGTGCGCGGCTTGGGCTCGGGACCCACCACGGCGGACAGGGCGGCATCGGGCTGTACCGGCTTCATGAAGCTGGCGTTCGCTTGACCACCTCGCGCCTTTTTCTCGGGCATCTTCTTCCTCCGCTCAGAAAGGGATATCGGTTCCGACGGGCAACCATCGGCAGCGAGGGGCTTGCAAATCTCCGGCCCGACAGGCCCCACGGCGCCTCGTGACGACTCGCTACGGCTGCATCATCCTCCCCTGGGCGGCGCGCGGTGTCAAATCGGACGGCCCCGCGGGGGGTGGGGCCACCGGGCGCGGCGCTTCCCGACGCCCTCGCGGCTCGTGCTATTTTGGCCGGGCATGGCCGGCCTCTTCATCACCTTCGAGGGCCTCGACGGCAGCGGCAAGTCCACCCACCTGAAGCGCGCCGCGGCGTGGCTCGGCCGGCGCGGCATCCCCTGTCGCGTCACCCACGAGCCGGGCGGGACGCCGCTCGGCGATGCCGTCCGCCAGATCTTCCTCGATCCGCGTTGGGGCGCGATGGACGGCATCGTCGAGCTGCTCCTCGTCTTCGCCAGCCGGCGCCAGCACCTGACGTCCGTCATCGAGCCGGCGCTCGCCTCCGGCGTCCACGTCCTCTGCGACCGCTTCACCGACTCGACGATCGCCTATCAGGGATACGGCCGCGGCGTGCCGCGCGAGCGGATCGCGCAGCTCGACGCCCTGGCGACCGGCGGCCGGCGCCCAGACCGCACCCTGCTCTTCGACCTGGCCCCGGAGCTGGCGCGCGAGCGCGGCCATTCGCCGCGGCGGCCGGGGCGGGGGACCGCCGACCGGCTGGACGCCGAGGATCTGGCGTTCTACGGCCGGGTGCGCGAAGGCTTCCTCGCCCTCGCCGAGGGCGACCCCGGACGCTTCCACCGCATCGACTCCTCGCGCGGCACGGCCGAGACCTTCGCCCAGGTCGAGGCGGTGCTCGGCGGCATCTTCGCCCGCGAGTCGCGCCCGGCGGAGGACCGCGAGCTGCCGGACCGGGAGGTGCCGGCTTGAACGCGGCGGCGGCGGCGGGGCTCGCCCGCCGGGGCGAGCTCTATCCGGCGGTCATCCTCCATGGCGGCGACGAGGCGGGGCGGCGCGAGGCGGCGATCGCCCTGGCGCGGACGCTCCTCTGCGCCGCCGCGCCGGAGGAGCGGCCCTGCGGCGTCTGCCGCCACTGCCGGCGGATCGCCTGGCCGGACGGCGAGCAGTCGGCCGGCGCCGCCTTCCATCCCGACATGCTGGTGCTCGAGCGCGATCTGAAGACCGCCACCTCGGTCGAGGCGACGCGCGAGCTGCTGCGCACGGCGCAGGTCTCGCCCTTCGAGGCGCGCGGTCAGGTCTTCGTCATCGGCAGCGCCGAGACCCTGTCGCCGGAAGCCGCCAACGCTCTCCTCAAGGCGCTCGAGGAGCCGCACGTCACCGCGCCCCGCAACTTCTTCCTCCTCGCGCCCTCCTCGCGCGACCTCCTGCCCACCCTCCGCAGCCGCTCGCTCGCGGTCTACCTCGGGCCCGCCGCCGCGGTCGATGCGGCGGCCGTCGAGCCGCTCGGCCGGCGCTTCGCCGCGGCCCTCGGCGAGTACGTCCGCACCGGCGCGTCCGTATACCTGCTGGCAGCGGCCGAGGCGCTGGCTTCCGGCCAGACCTTCGACGATCCGCGCGCCGGTCGCCCCTGGGCGACGGCGGCGGCGGCGGTGATGGCGGGGAGCGCGGAAATCGCCGGGATCGGCGGGCAGGAAGGCGCGGCGAGGCGAGGTCTGGCGCTCGCCGAGGACCTCCTCGGCGCGCCGGCCATGCGCCTGCGCGGCATCGCCGCGGAGCGCATCCTCGAGGGCCTGGTCGCCCGCCACTTCGCCCGTCAGGCCGGATGAGCCGCAGCCGACCCGGGCCGGATTGGGCTATCGCGGATTCCGGTCGTGCTAAAATGCGCCCCCGGTTTTGCGGGCGGCGAGACAGAGAAAGACCTTTAACCGAGCGATTCGATCCAGTGACAAGAAAAGGAGTCAGCGCATGAATCCATTCGTAGGTCGTAGAACGGGCGCCAAGGGCGTGCTCTTCGGGGCTCTGCTGAGCGTCCTCGCCCTGGGCGTCTGGCTGCCCGCCTGCTCCGCGCAGGACGGCAAGATGACGAAGTCCGATCCCAACAAGGTGCTCGCCGTGGTCAACGGCAAGTCGATCACCGAGGGCGAGGTGCGGAACGCCGCCACCACCGAGCTCCAGCAGGTGCAGCGCGAGTGCCAGCAGAACGAGCACAACCTGCTCGAGAGCAAGGTCAAGCAGATGGTGCAGGACCAGATGGTCGAGGCCGAGGCCAAGGCCAAGGGCGTCACCAAGGAGCAGCTCATCGCCGACGGCACCAAGGCGCCCGCCGTCTCCGACGCCGACGTCGACAAGTTCTACAACGACAACAAGGCACAGATCCCGCCCACGATGACCAAGGAGCAGGTGGCGCCGCGCATCAAGCAGTATCTCGAGCAGCAGAAGCAGGCCGAGGGCAAGCAGAAGTTCTACGACACCCTGGAGGCCAAGTACAAGGCCGACTACCGCATGGAGCCGATCCGCGTCCCGGTCGAGAGCGCCGGCTTCCCGGCCCAGGGCCCGACCAGCGCGCCGATCACCATCGTCGAGTTCTCCGACTTCCAGTGCCCGTTCTGCTCGCGCCTGAAGCCCGAGCTCGAGCAGGTCAAGGCGAAGTACGGCGACAAGGTGCGCATCGTCTTCCGCCAGTTCCCGCTCGCCATGCACCAGAACGCCCAGAAGGCGGCCGAGGCGGCCCTCTGCGCCAACGACCAGGGCAAGTTCTGGCAGATGCACGACGCGATGTTCACCGACCAGGCCGGGCTCACGCCCGACGCCCTCAAGGCCAAGGCGAAGACGATCGGCCTCAACACCGAGACCTTCGCCGCCTGCCTCGACGCCGACAAGCACACCAAGGAGATCCAGGCCGACATGGCGGCCGGCTCCGCCGCAGGCGTCCAGGGCACGCCGGCGATGTTCGTCAACGGCCGCTTCATCAACGGCGCGGTGCCGGTCGACGACATCACCAAGGTGATCGACGAGGAGCTCAAGCACTCCGCGGGGAGCGGCAGCGCCAAGTCGAAGTGACGATCGAGGGACGGCGGCTCCCGGAGCGCTCCCGAGCCGCCGTCCCACTTCCTCCTCCGGCCCGGCCCGCCCTCTCCCCTGCTCACGCTGAATGCCCGGCGATCTGCCACCCGACGAGTTCCGGCGCGCCATGCACCGCGTCGCCGACGTGGTCGCCGACTATCTCGAGTCGGTGGGCGGCTACCCGGTGCTGCCGAAGGTGGCGCCCGGCGACGTGGCGCGCGCGCTCCCCGCGGCGGCGCCTGAGTCGGCGGAGCCGATCGACCGCATCCTCGACGACTACCTGGCGCTCATCGAGCCCAACGTCACCCACTGGAACCATCCCGGCTTCCTCGCCTACTTCGCCATCACCGGCTCCGGCCCGGGCATCCTGGGCGAGGCGCTGGCCGCGGGCCTCAACGTCAACGCCATGCTCTGGCGGACGTCGCCGGCGGCGACCGAGCTCGAGGAGCGGGTCTGCGACTGGCTGCGGACCATGATGGGCCTGCCGGAAGCCTTCGCCGGGCACATCAACGACACGGCGTCGATCTCCAGCCTGATCGCGCTCGCCGCGGCGCGCCACCGCGCGGCCGGAGACGTCCGCGGGCGC
>DATBQN010000047.1:0-1874 GCA_036560825.1 Thermoanaerobaculia bacterium | reverse complement strand
CACCGCGGTGGTGCCGAGGAGCTTCTTGCGCACCGTCTCGTAGGGCGCCACCACGGTGTCGTCCTGGTCCTGCCCCTGGGTCGAGCCGCCCTTGGTGTCGAGCACGCCGGCGACGCGGAACGGCAGGTTCTTGATGCGGATGGTCTTGCCGATGGGATCCTCGCTGCCGAAGAGGTTGTCGGCGACGGTCTGGCCGAGGACGCAGACCTTGGCCGCCGAGTGGTCGTCCTGGTCGCTGAAGAACTGCCCCTCGGCGATGTTCCACGAGCGGATGAGCGGCCAGTCGACCTGCGCCCCCTGGATGGTCGTCGACCAGTTCTGGTTGCCGTAGATCACCTGCGCCACGGTGCGGTTCGACGCCGAGACGTAGGCGGCCGCCGGCACCTCGCGGCGGATGGCGTCGACGTCGTCCTCGGAGAGCTTGGAGCTGCCGCCGAAGCCGCTGCGCGCCCCCCCCGAGGTGACCGAGCCGGGAAAGATCATGAGGAAGTTGGTGCCCAGCGACTTGAGCTGGTCCTGGGCCTGGATGCGGGCGCCATCGCCGATGCCGATCGTCGCCACCACGCAGGCGACGCCGATGATGATGCCGAGGGTGGTGAGGAGCGAGCGCAGCTTGTTGCGTCCGAGGGCGCCGAAGGCCACCTTGAGGATGTTGGACGACTTGGTCATGCGCGCGCTCCCGTGGCGACGGCGGTCTGCGGGGTCTCCGTTGTCTCGGCGGTGTCCGGGGCGTCCGGCGGCAGCGCCGGCGGCGGCGCGGCGCGGCGGCGGCGCTCGACCGGCCGGTCGGAGATCACCTTGCCGTCGCGGAAGGTGACGATGCGCTGCGCGTATTCGGCGATGTCCGGCTCGTGGGTGATGAGGACGACCGTCTTCCCCTCGTCGTTCAAGTCCTGGAAGATGGCGATCACCTCCTCCGAGGTGCGCGAGTCGAGGTTCCCCGTCGGCTCGTCGGCGAGCAGGATCGCCGGGTCGTTGACCAGGCTCCGCGCGATCGCCACGCGCTGCTGCTGGCCGCCGGAGAGCTGCGCCGAGGTGTGGTCCCAGCGCTCGCCCAGCCCCACCCGCTCCAGGCAGGCGCGCGCCTTCGCGGCGCGGTCGGCGTCGGTCATCTTGAGCGCCTTCTTCGAGTAGAGGAGCGGCAGCTCGACGTTCTCGAGCGCCGAGGTGCGCGCCAGCAGGTTGAAGCTCTGGAAGACGAAGCCGATCTTGTCGTTGCGGATCTCGGCGCGCTGGTCGCGGTCGAGCGAGGAGACGTCGATGCCGTCGAGGACGTAGCGCCCCGCAGTCGGCCGGTCGAGGCAGCCGACGATGTTCATCAAGGTCGACTTGCCGGAGCCCGAGGGGCCCATCACGGCGAGGAACTCGCCGGTCTCGACCGCCAGCGAGATGCCGTCGAGGGCCCGCACCTCGGAGCCGCCGACCCGGTAGACGCGGGTGAGGTCGCTGATCTCGATGACCCTGGCCATGGCGCGCCCTTTGCCCCGCTACATCCGCGGCCCGCGCCCGCCGCCGCCGCCGAGCGTGGGCGGCCGCGAGACCGCCGCGGTGCCGGTCTTGGCGGTGGCGAGGCCGACGACCACCTCGTCGCCGGGCTTGAGGTCCTTGGTCATGGTCGCCGTGAAGGCGCCGTCGGTGATCGAGGTGCGCACCTGGATCGGCTTCAGTTTGCCCTTGTCGGCGAGGACGTAGACGGTGCCGGTGCGCGAGCCCCCGCCGCCGCCCTGGTGGGTCCGCCCGGCACCCGGGCCACCTGAGCCAGCCGAGCCAGCGCCGGCGCCGTGCGGGCGGCCGCCCGGCGCGCCGGCGCCCGGCCCACCCGGCGTCTCCAGCCGCGCCTCGGTGCCCTGCGACGCCGGTTGTCCGGCGCGCCC
>DATBQN010000046.1:0-5176 GCA_036560825.1 Thermoanaerobaculia bacterium | reverse complement strand
CCGGCTCCATGCGGAGCTGTGCCGAGCCGACCTGTCCCTGCTGGAGGAGCTTGAGGTCGGCGTCGAGGCCGGTGAGGCGCAGGCGGCCGAGGGACTCCTCGAACGGCAGGTCGAGCCGGTCGAGCGCCTCCTTGAGCGCCGCGGCGAGGGCGCGGTCGTCCGCCCCCAGGATGACGTAGCCGCGCAGCACGTAGAGCACGAGGGCGAGGACGGCGACGTCGACCACGAGCGGCAGGAGGAGGAGGGCGTCCGGCACCGGCCCGTTGCGGGCGCCCGACGGCAGGGCGAGGAAGGGCGCCACCGAGCCGGGCAGCAGGCAGAGGACGATGACGACGAGCATGAGCCGCGAGCGGAAGACGAGCGGCCGCCGCCCGAGGAGGCCGCGCAGGCCGAGGAGCAGGAACCCCGCCGAGGCGAGCGCGAGGAGAGCGGGGAAGAGAGTCTCGAAGCGCACGGCGCGCACCTCCTACTCTTGAGGGCCGGGGTCTGTACTTTAGCAGGCCGCTGAAGTGGATCTGCGGTCCCGGCGAGGATAGACTCGGAGTCGCTTCCGAACCGCATGCCGACCGCCTTCGAGCCCGATCCCGCCGCCGCCGGGCGGCCGTCCGTCGCCGGGCGCGAGGTCTTCCGCTACGCCCGGATCGAGGCGCCCGAGGACCTGCCGGCCGGCGACGAGCGCGCGGTCGACGTCGCGGTCCTCGACTTGAACCACGGCTGGCATAACCTGGGGCACGACTCGCTGGTCCTCTCCGTCGAGCGCATGGCGCGCGACCTGGCGCCGGCGCTCGCCGCCGCGGGCCTCGGCGTGCGCGTGCTGTCGTTCGCGGTGCGCCATCGGGGGATGCTCCCCGAGCCGCCGGGCGGCCGCTTCGCGATCTACCTGGGGACCGGCGGCCCGGGCCACCTCGACCCGGCGCGCAACGACGGCGTCTCCGCCGGCTCGCAGGGCCTCCGCGAGGACCCCTCGTGGGAGGCGCCGGCCTTCGCGCTCTTCGACGCCATCCGCGCCGACCCCGAGGCGGCGCTCCTCGTCGTCTGCCACAGCTTCGGCGTCCTCTGCCGCTGGTCGGGCGCCGCGCGACCCGCCCTGCGCGGGCCGGCGGAGGGCGGCAAGCGCACCGGCGTCCTGGAGAACGTCCTCTCCGACGAGGGGCGCGCCCATCCCTGGTTCTCGCGCTTCGCGACGGCGCTCCCCCAGGGCCGGCGCCTGCGGGTGATGGAGAACCGGCTCTTCGATCTCATCCCGCCGGACCCCGAGGGAGACGCCGCCGGCGAGCCGTCGCCGCAGGGGTTCGTCCCCATCGGCTACGACGAGGACGAGGTCCCGGGGCGGGCCGGCGCGGGCCGGGCGCTCACCATGCTGGAGCTGGCGCGCGACCGCGGCGGCGTGATGCCGCGCATCTTCGGCGTCAACCACCATCCCGAGGTCGTCGACCGCGCCCACCAGCTCGAGGTGCTGGAGGCGAAGCTGGCGCGCGGCGAGGTCGACCGCGCCTGGTACGACGAGCGCCGCGAGACGATGACCCGCATGCATCTCCACGAGGACAGCGACCGCCTCCTCCAGCTCACCTCGCACTACACGCTCTACGGGCCGCTGCGCTTCCATCTCGAGCGGCAGGTCCGGCGGCGCGCCGCGGCGCTCGGGCGGCCGGTGGATCTCGACGAGGACCGGATCCTCGACGGATGACCCGCGCGCGCGATCTCCCGCTCGAGCAGGAGCTCGCCCTCTTCGAGGAGCTGAAGCCGCGCCTGCTGGAGGTCTGGGACTCGCTCGTCCTCCACCAGAACGACGCCTCGCACACCTCGGTCGTCGTCCCTTCGCTCAGCCTCGACCAGCACGAGCTCCGCCGTCTCTCCGGCGCCAGCTTCTACGAGGAGCGGCTCCTCTTCCTCCTCATCCGCCTGCGCAACCCGCGGGCGCGCATGGTCTACGTGACCTCGCAGCCGGTGCACCCCATGGTGCTCGAGTACTACTTCCAGTTCCTCGCCGGCATCCCGGCGAGCCACGCCCGCGCGCGGCTCACCCTCCTCTGCGCCTACGACGCCTCGCCTCGCCCGCTCACCGCCAAGATCCTCGAGCGGCCGCGCCTCATCCAGCGCATCCGGGAGGGGATCGCCGATCCGGCGCGCGCCTACCTCACGGTCTACAACTCGACGCCGCTCGAGCGCCGGCTCGCGGTCGTCCTCGGCATCCCGCTGAACGGGCTCGATCCCGCCCTCTCTCATCTGGGCACCAAGTCGGGGAGCCGGCGGGTGTTCCGCGAGGCGGGCGTCCCGCTGCCGGACGGCGAGGAGGGTCTGCGCGACGAGGCCGACGTGGAGGCCGCGCTCGCCGCCTTGAAGGCGCGCAAGCCCGGCCTCCGCCGCGCGGTGATCAAGCTCGAGGACAGCTTCTCCGGCGAGGGGAACGCCCTCTTCAGGTATCCAGACGCTGGCCCGGAGGATACCGGAGGGCCGGGCGGGCCGGCGATCCGCGAGGCGATGCAGGGGATCGAGCTCACCGTGCCGAGCGAGACGTCGGAGCGCTACTTCGACAAGTTCCGGCGCATGGGCGGCATCGTCGAGGAGTTCATCGAGGGGCGCGACAAGCGCTCGCCGTCGGTCCAGATGCGGAGCGCCCCGCACGGCGACGTCATGGTGCTCTCCACCCACGACCAGATCCTAGGCGGCGCCACCGGCCAGGTCTTCCAGGGCTGCAGCTTCCCGGCGGAGGAGGAGTACCGGCAGGCGATCCGCGACGAGGGGGTGAAGGTCGGCCAGGTGCTGGCGCGCCATGGCGTGGTGAGCCGCTTCGGCGTCGACTTCCTGGTCTGGCAGGAGGAGCCGGCCCACGAGTGGAAGCTGGCGGCGCTCGAGATCAACCTGCGCATGAGCGGCACGACCCATCCCTTCCTCGCCCTCCAGTTCCTGACCGGCGGCCACCTCGACCCCGAGACCGGCCTCTTCCTCTCCCACTCGGGCCAGCCCAAGTACTATCGCGCGACCGACAACCTGCGCTCCGAGCGCTACCGCGGCCTGCTGCCCGAGGACCTCATCGAGATCCTCACCCTCCACAAGCTCCACTACAGCCACGCGACGGAGTCCGGCGTCCTCTTCCACCTGATCGGCGCCCTCTCCCAGTTCGGCAAGCTCGGCGTCACCGCCATCGGCAACAGCCGCGAGGGCGTCGAGCGCATCTACCAGCGCGCCATCGCGGTGCTGGACGAAGAGACGCGGGAAATGTGAGAGGGAGTCGAGCGGCATCGCCGCCGCGATTCGGTGCAGAATAGGGCAGCACGCCGAGAGCACGAGACCGCGGGAGGCCCCATGTCCGACGAGCCCGACCAGCACGAGCCCTTCATCGACCTGATCTCCGAGGCGGAGCTGCGGGCGAGGACGCCGCCGGGGGCGAAGCCCTCGCCCTACGACTTCGGCTTCGTGGGCGGCATGTCGCGCCTCCTCGCCACCCACGAGCGCATCGGCAAGGCGATGCAGGGCGCCTTCCACGAGATCATGTTCGCGCCCGGCGCGCTCAGCCGCGCCGAGCGCGAGATGGTGGCGGCGGTCGCCTCGGCGGCGCAGAGCTGCGAGTACTGAACGCAGTCTCACGCAGAGTTTCTGCGTGTCGAGGAGAATGATGGCGAGCTGGTGGAGGCGATCAAGCGCCGCCGCTGGCGGGAGCTGGCGCACCTGACGCCGCGGCAGCGCGCGCTCTGCGCGGTGGCCGAGAAGCTGACCCTCGCGCCGCGCGAGATGACCGCCGGGGACTGGCAGCCGCTCCGCGACCTCGGGCTCGACGATCAGGGCCTCCTCGAGCTCGCCCACCTGATCAGCATCTTCAACTACTTCCCGCGCCTGGCCGACGGCTTCGGGCTGCGGCCCGATCCCCGTCTCCTCGAGGCCGCAGCGACCGGCGTGCCCCTCAAGCGGCGGACGTGAGGGCCGGCCGGCTCGAGGGGGCCTGGACCCCGTGGGTCCCCGCGCTCGCCGCCGCCGGCGCCGCCCTCGCCCTCTTCGCCCTCCACGCGCCCCTGCGCTCGAGCCTCGGCTGGGACGACACCTTCTACGCGCTCCAGACCTCGTCGCTCGTCGAGGACGGCGACCTCGACCTGCGCGACGACATGCTGGCGAGCGGCTTCACGATCCCCGATCGGCTGGAGCTGCTCACCGACACGACGCCGGCGGGCGGCCTCGACAACGAGTTCAGCGTCGGCCCGGCGCTCCTCTGGCTCCCCGCCTACGCCGCGGGCCTGCCGCTGCGGCGGGAGGAGCCGGGCCGGATCGCCGTGCGCTGGAGCCGGGCGCAGCGGGTCGCCCTGCACCTCCTCACCTTCCTCTCGCTCGCCGGCGTCCTCTGCTTCCTCCTCCGGCTCCACGCCCGCGCCGCGCCCGGTGGGGAACCTGGCTTCCTGGCGGTCGCGGCCCTGCTCCTGGGGACGCCGCTCCTCGTCTACGCGACGAGCGACTACACCATGTCGCACCTGCCGAGCGCCGTGGCGACGGCGCTCCTCATCGCGGCGGCGCTGGGTCTCGAGCGCCGGCCGCGGCCGGCCCGGGCGCTCCTCGCCGGCCTCGCGCTCGGGCTCGTCTTCCTGATGCGCTGGCAGGACGTGGTCTTCGCCGCCGTCTTGGCGGCGCCGCTCCTCGGCATCTGGGATCAGCGGGATCGGGGTGATCGGGGTGATCGGTGGCAGGCCGCGGTCCTCGCCGCCTGGGCGGGGGCCGGCTTCCTCGCCATGGCCTCGCTGCAGCTCCACGCCTGGCGGCTCGAGCGCGGGAGCTGGCTCGTGGTGCCCCAGCGGCAGGGCTTCTTCCATCCCTGGAGCCCGGAGATCCTCCGCTTCCTGTTCTCCGGCCGCTCCGGCCTCCTCGCCTGGTCGCCGGTCTTCGCGCTCGCGGCGCTCGGCCTCGTCCTCCCCTGGCGCTGCCGGCTGCCGCGGCGCTGGGCGCTCGCCGCCCTCGCCGTGCTGCTCGTCGAGGTCTACGTCAACGCGGCGGCGGGCGACTGGTGGGGCGGGCACTCCTTCGGCGCCCGCCGCATGGTCTCCTGCGTGCCGCTCCTGCCGCTCGGCCTCGCCAACCTGGGCGCCTTCCGGCGCCTGTCTCGATGGACCGCGGGCCTCCTCGTCCTCGGCTGCGGATGGGGCCTCTTCGCCGGCCTGCTCTACTGGAACGGCGTGCAGGACCTCTCGCTCGT
>DATBQN010000045.1:0-2937 GCA_036560825.1 Thermoanaerobaculia bacterium | reverse complement strand
GTAATTGCTGCGATCCCTCGTCGGCGGGCGGGCGCGCCATCAGCACACGGCTCCGGTACTCGCGCCGCGCTGCCATCCAGCGCGGCCAGCGGACGGCGGGGTCCACCTCGGCCTGCGGCGGCAGGAAGAGGCGCGGCAGGGCAGCCGGCCGCTCGTAGATCCAGGCGCTCGGATCGGCGAGGGCGAGGCGCCACGGGCCCGGCAGCGCCTGCTTGGGCGCCGCCATCATGAAGCGCACGCCGAGGAAGTCGTAGAGCGGGTGGTCGAGGCGCGTGAAGTGGTCGTAGACCTCGTCCATCGCGGTCAAGAGGGGGAGCGTCGCCACCGCCACGTTCCACGGCTTCATGGGATTGGTGTAGCGCGCGTCGGGGAGGCCGTAGATGGCGGCGCCGTTGGGCGGGAAGAGCGGCCCGAGCGCCGCCATCCGGCGGCCGTCCGCTCCGCCGAGCCGATGCTGGAGGAAGGCGACGGACGGCGTGGTGGGGAAGTAGAGCCGGCGCGGCATGCCGGGGTTCGCCGGCACATGAATGGCGAGGAGCTCGCCCGCGACGAGCGCCGCCAGCGCCCACAGCCGCCAGGGCGCGGGCCGGGCGGAGGGAACCTCTGCCTCGTCGTCCTTGGCGAAGAGGACTTCTGCCCTGTCGTCCCGAGCGGAGGAAACCTCTGCCATGTCATCCTGAGCGAAGCGAAGGATCTGGGGGCGGGAACTTCCGAAGCTCACCCTCTCCGCCTCGCGATTCCCCCGCCCAGATCCTTCGCTGCGCTCAGGATGACAATGGGTGTAGGGCGAGCCAGAATCCACCGCCGTCTGCCCTCCGCTCGCCCTCCTCCACCCCGCCAGCAGCAGCGCCGCGGCCGCGATCACTCCGAGGTTGAGGGCGAGCGAGAGGTGCCGCAGGTCGGCGAGGGCGTCCGGCTTTACCGGCGGCGCCGGCTGCCCGTCCACGAGATAGGCCCAGGCGACGACCGCTGCGACGGCGGCGGCCAGCACGACCACGCCGGCGCGGCGGAGGTCTCCCCGGCGCCAGCGCTCGAGGGTCGCCGCGGCGAGGTAGGCGGCGGAGAGGTCGAAGAGGAGGAGGACGCGCTGCTGGAAGGTCGCCGACTTGCCGAAGAGCGGCAGGGCGGCGATCGCCTGGACGAGCCCCGGCGGGCGCGCCACGACGATCAGGCATACCGCCGCGACCCCGAGGAACAGGCGCTCCTCGCGGAGGCGCCCCGTCGAACCCTGCGAACCCGGCCCTCCGGCCGTCCGGCGGCGAGGCGCGACGGCGAGGAGGGCGGCGAGGAGCGCCGCGCCGCCCACGAAGCCGCCCGCGTCGTCGTTGACGAACTCGTTGCCCCAGTAGGGGCCGAAGCGGTTGTTGCCATAGGCGTTGGGGGCGGCGATGGGGATCAGGCGCTGGCGCATCTTGGCGAGCCGGAAGCGCAGGTTGGCCGCCGTCCGCCAGCCGGAGAGCCAGTCGTCGTGGAGCAGCTTCTGGTTGCGGAGGGTGATCCGCGTGTAGCGGTGACTCTGCGGGATGTACTCGGCGGTGGCGAGGAGCGGCGGCGCCGCGGCCCCGGCGGCGAGGAGCCCGCAGAGCGCCCAGCGGGCGAGGAGCCGCACGCGCGTCCCCCGCGGCCGCTTGACGAGCCGCGCGGCGCCGAAGGCGGCGGCGAGGACGAGGTCGTTGAGGCCGGTCTCCGGCTGCCCGGAGAGGAGCACCGCCCACACCGTGCCGGCGAGGAGGAGGAAATCGCGCCGCCGGCCGCGGTCGTCGGAGAGGGCGACGGCATAGAGGAGGAGCGGCAGGAAGGCCGCGGAGCTCGCGATCGGCCAGCCCAGCCAGAGGAGGAGAAAGCCGCCGAGGCCATAAGCGAGGCTGCCGCAGAGGGCGGGCGCCTCGCCCATCCCCTGGCGGCGGAGGAAGAGGAAGGCGAAGGCCAGGGCGACGAGCACGCGGAGGCCGGCGAGCACCCCGCAGGCCGCCGGCAGCGGCAGCGGGTAGGTGAGAAGGACGAGCGGCTGGAGGAACTGCGCCTGGGGATCGGCCATGAGCGGCATGCCGGTCCCGGCGAGGTGGTTCCAGAGCGGCCACTCGCCGGCGCGCAGAGCGTGGCGGACGAGGGCGAGCGCGGGGGCGATCTGGGTGATGAGGTCGAGCTGCAGGCGGTTCGCGAGGTGGGGGAGATCCATCCGCAGCACCGCGAACGGCGCCTGGCGGGTGAGGATCTCGAGCGGCAGGAGCACCTGGCCGCCGGCGAGCACCGGACCCAGGAGAACGGCGAGGACGAGCGCGAAGACGGCCCAGATCCGTCCCGGAACCGGGTCGAGCCAGCGCCGCAGCGCCCGCGCCAGCAGCCATCCCAGGAGCGCCAGGTAGAGCGCGGGGAGGAGGTCGCTCGGGGACCAGGGGGTCATTCCGGCGGGGAACTGTACTACCGGGGGCCGTCCGGCGGGCTCGGGGAGCCTTCGTCGCCCCGCGGGCAGCGCTCGATTCCCTTGTCCATTGTCATCCGGCGCGGGATGACGTCTCCACCTCTATGCGGCCGAAAGCCGCTTGACGTGCAGCGAAGGCCTTCTTTTCTCTACTTGCCAGAGGTCGTACTGCACCTGCTGGGCCAGCCAACTCTCCGCCGAGGTGTCGAACGCCAGGGACAACCGGATGGCCATCTCCGGGCTGATCCCCATGCGTCCGTTGACGATCTCCGACAGCGTCCGCCGGCTCACGCCCAGGGCTCTGGCGGCAGCGGTAACGGTCAAGCCGAGCGGCTCCAGGCAAAGGGACTTGATCACCTCTCCGGGATGGGGCGGGTCGTGCATCTTCATCGTTGTGAACCTCAGTGATAGTCCTCGTAGTCGACCTGATCCACGTCGTTTCCGATGAACACGAATGTAACCCGCCAGTTGCCGCTGACGCGGACAGACCAGGTTCCGCGGCGGGCTCCTTTGAG
>DATBQN010000044.1:0-4203 GCA_036560825.1 Thermoanaerobaculia bacterium | reverse complement strand
TTGACACTTATTGTTAGAAAGCGCCGCCAAACATTGTCACGCTTCGATCCAATTCACATTGAAAACAAAGGACTTAGCTCTGGCACAGAGGCTGCTTTGTCCCCCCTGGCGAACGAGTCGTGGCTCCCACGGCCCGGCGCTTAGAGACGAGAGGAGACCCGCATGATCACCAGACTCCGGAACCGGGAGAAGGGCTTCACGCTGATCGAGCTGCTGATCGTCGTCGCGATCATCGGCATCATCGCGGCGCTGCTGATCCCGAACTTCCTGGACGCGTTACAGAAGGCCAAGCAGAAGAGGACGGTCGCCGACATGCGCAACGCCGGCACGGCGCTGTTCTCGTGGCTGACCGACCAGGTCGGCGCCGCCGCGGCGGGCCAGGCCACGACGACGGTCGACCTCGGCGTTTACAAGGGGAAGACGGATGGATCCAACCTCGTGACCCTCCTGGTGCCGCAGTACCTGCAGTCGGTGCCGGAGCTCGACGGCTGGAAGCATCCCTTCGAGTATTACGTCGACGCCGGCAATCCGCTGGCCAAGCAGGTGATGGCGATCCGCAGCTACGGCCGCGACAACTCGCCCGCCGGCAACCCCTACACCGTCACCTCCTTCGACCCCACGGACTACGACCAGGACATCGTCTGGGCGGACGGCTTCTTCGTCCGCTGGCCGCAGAAGGCCACGCCGTAGGCTCGAGCGGGGACACGACGCGCTGGACCAGGCGCCCGGGCTCGGGCGCCTTTTGTTTTGTTTTCAGCGCGTCCGCGGGCCGCGGGGAAGCTGCTAGATTCCGGCGCATGCGACGACAGCGCGCGATGGTCGTCCTCTTCGTGGTCCTCGGCGTCCTCGGGATCGCCGGCCCCGCAGAGCTTCGACGCGCTTCGGCCGCGAGCCCGGCGGGCGGTCTCTCCGAGGCCGCCCGCTGGCTGCAGGGGTACCTGCGGGTCGACACCACCAACCCGCCGGGCAACGAGGGGCGCGCCGCCGGCTACCTCGCCGCGATCCTCGCCCAGGCCGGCGTCCCCGCGCACCGCGTCGAGACCCCGCATCACCGCGTCAGCCTGTGGTCGCGCTCCGTGGCGCCGGGGAGCGGCGGCCGCGCCGTCCTCCTCCTCCATCACATGGACGTGGTGGCGCCGGGACCCGGTTGGAGCGTGCCGCCGTTCGACGGCCTGGTCCGCGGCGGCCGCCTCTGGGGGCGCGGAGCGCTCGACGACAAGAGCCTCGGCATCGCCCAGCTCGCCGCCCTCGTCGATCTCCAGCGCCACGGCGGACCGCGCGGCCGCGACGTCGTCCTCCTCGCCGTCGCCGACGAGGAGAGCGGCGGCGGCGAGGGGACCGCCTGGCTCCTCGCCCACCATCCGGAGATCTTCGCCGGCGTCGAGGCGGTGGTGGGCGAGGGCGGCCGCAACCAGGTGGTCAACGGCCGGCTCCTCTGGTGGGGCGTCGAGGTGGCCCAGAAGCGCCCGCTCTGGCTCGCCGTCGAGGCCGACGGCCGCGGCGGCCACGCCTCGGCGCTCAACCCGGCGAGCGCCGTCCACCAGCTCGTCGCCGGGCTGGCGCGGGTGCTCGCGATGCCGCAGCGCTGGCGCGTCACGGCGCCGGTGCGCACCTACCTCGCGGCGCTCGCCCCCCTCCACAACGAGCACTGGCGGAAGATCCTCGCCCACATCGACGAGTCGATCGGCGAGAGCGGCCCGCGGACCTTCCTGCTGCCCGGCATGGCCAACCTGTTCCTCGACACCGTCCAGGTGACGGTGATCCAGGCGGGCGAGCGCATCAACGTCATCCCCGCCAAGGCGCGCGCCGAGATCGACGTCCGCCTGCTCCCCGACACCGACGGGGACGCCTTCCGCGCCGCGGTGGGCGCGGCGCTCGGCGCCGAGGTCGAGGCCAGGGTCCTCCTCACCTCGCCGCCGGCCGCCCCGTCGCCGTCCGCCGGCCGCCTCTACGCCGCTCTCGTCAAGGTCCTCGGCGCCGAGGCGCCGGTGGTGCCGGCGATGGTGCCGGGATTCACCGACTCGCGCTTCTTCCGCGAGCGCGGCATCGCCGCCTACGGCGTATCGCCGTTCGCCCTCGAAGGGGCGGACTCGGCCGGTATCCACGGGCCGGACGAGCGCATCCCTCTCGCCGCCTTCGACCGCGGCGTCGAGCGCCTGAAGCGGGCCGTGGCCGCCTACGCCGCGACCCCCTGAGCCCGCGAGGTGACAGGGTTTGCCGCGCAGGGGTGACTATTTTTTTCCATCCGCGGAGCTCTCCCCTCGTAAGTCATTGATTCTCCTCGATGAGCCCCTCTCCGCCGTCTGGCACAGCGTTTGCCAAAAAGGACTGGTGACCGAGTTCCAGGGAGGGTAGAAGAGATGAGCCGAAAGCGCTCTTCTGAGGCGGGTTTTACTCTCATCGAGCTGCTCATCGTGGTGGCGATCATCGGCCTCATTGCGGCGATGCTCATCCCGAACCTGCTGGACGCGTTCCAGAAGACCAAGCAGAAGCGGACGCTCGCCGACGTGCGGATCATCGGCACGGCGATGCTCTCCTGGCTCACCGATCAGGTGGGAGCGGCGGCGGCCGGCGCCAGCGCCACCACGGTGGTGATGACCAATTACGGAACGCAGTACCAGGCGTCGGACCTGTCCACCGTCCTGGTGCCGGAGTACGTCCAGGAAGTGCCGCAGCTCGATGGCTGGAAGCGGCCCTACGAGTACTACGTGCAGTTCGCCAACCCCGCGGCGCAGCAGGTGATGGCGATCCGCAGCTCCGGCCGCGACGGCATCGACGACGGCGGCACCTACACGGTGACGGCCTTCGATCCCACCGACTACGACCGCGACATCGTCTGGGCCGACGGCTTCTTCGTGCGCTGGCCGCAGAAGGTGAGCCCATAGCGTCGTAGCTCGCCATGGCACGTCGCGCCGGCGCGGCGTGTTTCTCCGCCGGAGGGTTGCGCGATCCGCCGGTCGGATATGATGCCGGTTCCATGACCGAGGCGGCGGGCCGCTACACACGGGGCAAGGGGCTCCTCGAGCCCTACCTCGCCCGCCGCCGGGCGCGGCAGGCTAACCAGCTCATCCCGGAGCAGCTGCGCGGCGGCCGCATCCTGGACATCGGCTGCGGCTCCTTCCCCTTCTTTCTCGCCCACACCTCGTTCCGCGAGAAGGTGGCGATCGATCAGCTGCCGCCGGCCACCGCGCGCCCCGACATCGCCTGGCACACGCTCGATCTGAACTCGGCGCCGCGGCTGCCGCTTCCCGACGGCCACTTCACCGCCGTGACGCTGCTCGCCGTCGTCGAGCACCTCGATCCCACCAGCCTGGTCCAGCTCCTCAAAGAGGTCCGGCGGGTGCTCGCTCCCGGCGGGCGGGTGGTCATCACCACGCCGGCCCCCTGGTCGGACGGGCTCCTCCACTGGATGGCGCGCCGGGGCCTGGTCTCGGCCGAGGAGATCGAAGAGCACGTCTACGCGTACACCCAGGCGCTCCTCGGCTGGTACTTCGGCAAGGCCGACTTCCCGATGCAGAAGATCCGCTCGGGATACTTCGAGCTGGGGCTGAACATGTGGGCCACCGCCGACGTCTGACCGCAGCCGGACGGCGAGCGGGCAGGACACCGCTCGCGGCGCTGGCGCGCCTGGCTCCCGCCCTCCTCGCGGCCGCCTGGCTCGCCGCTCTCTTCGCGCCCCTGGCGCGGCCTGACCGCGCCCTCGCGAACCGCGACGTCGCCCTCTTCCACCTGCCGCTCCGCGCCGCCTTCGCGCGGCTCGCGGCCTGGGGGCCGCCGGTCTGGAACCCCTGGCTGAACGGCGGTCAGCCGCTGCTCTCGAATCCCAACTATGCAGCCTTCTATCCGCCCACCTGGCTCGGCCTCGTGCTGCCGCCGGCCTACGCGCTCGACTGGCTCGTCGTCGGCCACGCCGCGCTCGCCTTCGCCGGCGCTTACCGTTTGGTGCGGCGCCTGGGCGGGGAGCGGCCGGCGGCGGCCCTGGGCGCCCTCGCCTGGAGCGGCGGCGGCGCGGCCCTCTCGCTCGTCTCGGCGCTGACCGTCTTCTGCGGCATGGCGTGGCTGCCCTGGATGATCCTCTGGGCGGACGCCGCATTGCACCCCGATCCCGCCGCCGCCACCGGCGGCCGCGCCCGGCGCCTGCGCTCCGCGCTCGCCGCCGGCCTGGCGCTCGGGCTCCAGGCGCTCAACGGCGAGCCGGCGACG
>DATBQN010000043.1:0-5381 GCA_036560825.1 Thermoanaerobaculia bacterium | reverse complement strand
CGCGTCATCGGCATGGCTGGAGTGCTCGACTCCGCCCGCTTCCGCGCCTTCATCGCCGAGGAGCTGAAAGTCAGCGTCGAGAACGTCACCGCCTTCGTGCTCGGCGGCCACGGCGACACCATGGTGCCGCTGCCGCGCTATGCCACGGTCAACGGCATCCCGCTGCCGCAGCTCCTGCCGGCCGAGAAGATCGAGGCGATCAACCAGCGCACGCGCAACGGCGGCGCCGAGATCGTCGACTACTACAAGCAGGGCTCGGCCTACTACGCCCCGGCGGCCGCGGTCTACGACATGGTGGCGGCGATCCTCCGCGACAAGAAGAAGATCCTCCCCTGCGCGGTGCTCCTCGAGGGCGAGTACGGCTATGACGACCTCTTCCTCGGCGTGCCAGCGAAGCTCGGGCGCCGCGGCGTCGAGGAGGTCGTCCAGCTCTCCCTCACCACCGAGGAGAAGGCGGCGCTCGCCAGGTCCGCCGAGGCCGTCCGCGGGCTGGTCAAGACGCTCAAGGTCTGAGCCCGGGGGCGCGGGCGGGAACGATCCTGGAAACTCCCGCCCCGTCCCTGCGTAGCCATCTGCGATGAGAAGCTCCCGCGCCCTCCTCCTCTGGCTGCTCCTCGGGCTCGCCGGCGCGGGGCTTCTCGTCTGGGCCTATCCGCGCGCCTTCCCCTTCATGCCGCGCGACTGGCGGATCGGCCGCGGCCAGGCGGTCGCCATCGCCCTCGAGCGCCTGCGCGTCCTGGGGCCGCCGGTCGCCGATCCCTACGTCGTGGCGCGGCTCGACACCTCGTCGCTCCTCGAGCGCCGCCTGCTCCTGGCGCGCCGGGCGGGCCACGAGCGGGAGATCGCGGCCTCCGGGCTCGCCGACGAGGTCTTCGGCTGGGAGGTGACGGTCTATCCGCCCGACGTCCTGCGCGACGAGTGGACCTACCGGGCCTTGATCGGCCTCGACGGCAGGGTGCGCCAGCTGCGCCTGAACGTCGGCCCGCGGGTGGAAGGCCGCCCGATCGCGTTCGCCGCGGCCCGCGCTCAGGCCGACGCGTTCCTAACGCGCCACGGCTTCGACCTCGCGGGCTACGGCGGGCCCACGCCGCGGAGCGTGCAGCTCGCCGCCCGCACTGACCTCGTGCTGCGCTACCCCGACCGCCGGCCGGTGCCCGGCGGCGCCCACGGCGTCGAGGTGACCTTCGCCGGCGATCGCCTGGCCGGCTTTCAATCCTGGTGGGAGGACCGCGACGAGCGGAGCCTCCAGCGCGTCGTACAGCAGGGCGAGTTCGAGGCCGTCGGCATGTTGATCCTCGTCGACGTCACCATGCTCATCCTGGCCATTCCCTTCCTTCGGCGCTATCACGAAGGGGAGATCGGCGTGCGGCGGGGCCTGCAGATCTTCGGACTTGTGCTGGCGCTGGGGGTCGGCGTCGTGCTGGTCAGCGCGCGGGCCATCGCACAGGGGAGCAGCTTTGGCTTCGCCACGCGCCAGCAGACGACCTGGCTGGTGGCGATCTTCCTCTCCATCTTCACCGTCGGGCCCGCCGCGCTCCTCGCCTTCTTCTCGTGGTCGGTGGGCGAATCGATCCTCCGC
This sequence comes from Thermoanaerobaculia bacterium, assembly GCA_036560825.1. Taxonomy (GTDB): domain Bacteria; phylum Acidobacteriota; class Thermoanaerobaculia; order Multivoradales; family UBA5704; genus DATBQN01. The sequence continues at coordinate 3,802 of DATBQN010000043.1, read as the reverse complement.
GAGCGCTGGGGCGGCAAGCTCGCCGCCTTCGACGCCCTCTTCCAGGGCGACTGGGCGAACGCCACGGTGGCGCGGGCATCGCTGCGCGGCGTCGTCGCCGGCCTGTGCATCGCCGGCGGCCTCGCCGCGGCCGCTCTCGCCCTGGCGCGCGCCGGCGCTTTCCCGTTCAGCTCGTACCAGGTCTCCGGGATCTCGGGCCCATTCCAGGGCGTCGGCATCGCCGCCGAGGCTCTGAACAATGTCCTGCCGATGCTGCTCGCCGCGGCGCTCTGCGCGGTGCCGATGGCGCTCCGCTGGCTCGGCCGCTCCTGGGGCACGATCGTCGCGGTGGCGCTGACCGCGATCCTCCTCTTCGGGCCCTACCTGCCGCTGCCGGCCGCCTGGGGCCTCCTCATCGCCCTGCTCTTCGCCGCCGCGGTCGTCTTCCTCTTCCTGCGCTACGACTTCCTCACCGTGCTCATCGCGGCGACCTTTGCGCCGCTCCTCTGGATGGTCTTCCCGGTCCTCACCGCCCGCTCGGGAGCGATCGCGGCGCAGGGCTGGATCGCCCTCGCCCTCGTCGCGGCGCCGCTCCTCGCCAGCGCCCGCTACCTGGGGAGCGACCGCGAGTTCGTCTATCGCTACGAGGACATCCCGCCGCACGTGCGGCGGATCGCCGAGCGCGAGCGCCAGCGGGTGGAGCTGGAGACCGCGCGCGGCATCCAGAGCTCGATCCTCCCCGACCTGCCGCCGCGGCTCGCCGGCGTCGAGCTCGCCCACGCCTATCTCCCGGCGACCGAGGTGGGCGGCGACTTCTACGACGTCCTGGCGCTCGAGGACGGGCGGCTCGCCGTGGCGGTGGGCGACGTCGCCGGCCACGGCGTCTCCTCGGGGCTCGTCATGTCGATGGCGAAGTCGGCGCTCGCCGTGCAGGTCACCTTCGACCCCGACGTCGAGGCGGTCTTCCGCACCCTCAACCGCATGGTCTTCCAGACGGCGCGGAAGCGCCTGCTGACGACGCTCAGCTACCTCCTCCTCGATCCGGTGGAGCGCGAGGTGCTCTACGCCAGCGCCGGCCACCTCTTCCCCTACGTGATCTCGCGCGGCGCCGTCCGCGCCCTGGAGTCGATCGCCTACCCGCTCGGCGTCCGCGGCGACCTCAAGGTCGAGGCGAGGAGCGCCCGCCTGGAAGCCGGCGACACCCTCTTCCTCTTCAGCGACGGCATCATCGAGGCCCGCCGAACGGCGGTGTACGGGGATGGAGAAGGCGGCGAGCAGTGGGGCTTCGACCGCCTGGAGGAGAGCCTAGCCCGCCACGCCGCGAGGCCCGTCGAGGGCCTCCGCGACGGCGTCCTCGCCGACGTCCAGCGCTTCGCCGGCAACGGGCCGCGGGAGGACGACCAGACGATCCTCGTGCTGCGGCTGCCGGCCTAGCGGCTCCCTCCCGCCGGCGTCGGCGCGGCGCGCAGGCGGTAGACGCGTTCCGCATCCCCCTCGTGCACCAGCTCCATGCGGCCGGCGACCCGCCGCTCCCAGTCCTCGACGTAGGGCGTGCGCTCGCGGACGACGAGGTGGGTGACGCCCAGGCCGCGCAGCAGGTCGAGGCCCTCGGGCTCGGGGAACCTGCCGAGCTGGTCGATGAGCCGCGCCTGGCTCGGCGGCACGAAGCCGCTGTAGCCGTTGACGATCGGCTTCCAGTGCGCGGTCGAGAGGTACATCGTCCGCGCCTCGCGCGAGCTCCGGCGGAGCGGCACCTCGACGAGGGCGCGGACGTCGGGCTGCGCCGCGAGCCAGCGGTCGGGCTCGGGAAAGTCGGCCTCGCGCGGCACGTAGACCCAGCGGAGCGGCCGCGGCGCGAGCTCGCAGGCGAGGGCGGCGGCGAGAACCAGGAGGACGCCGGCGCGGAGGGCAGTGCGGTGGAGAGTTGCACTCAGCCGGTCGAGCCCGCGGGCGGCGAAGGAGACGACGACGAAGGAGAGGAAGGCCGCGTAGCGCGCCGGCACCCGCATGCCCGACATGCCGGGCACGACGCGCATGAGTGGCAGGTAGACGAGCGGGTGGGAGAGCAGGAAGCAGAGGATCCCGGCGATCGCGAGGCCGCGCTCCCAGGGGTCGATGGCGCGCCAGTCGAGCGCGCCGGCCTCCCAACGGTGGCGGAGCCAGAGCCACGACCCGAGCGCGGCGAGGAACAGGGCGCCGGCAGCGTTCCATACGCCCGGCGTGGCCTCCGGCAGCCACTCGCCGAGGGCCGTGCCGCGATCGAGCCCGAGGGTGTAGACGTCGCCCAGGGCGTAGAGCGCCAGGGCCGCGGCGAGGAGCGCGCCGAGGGCGACGCGCCGCGGCGCGCCGAGCGGCGGAGCGTCCGGAGCTCTGCGGCGTCGCGCACGGCGCCAGAGATCGGCGAGGCCGAGGGCGCCGAAGAGGGTCGCGAGGAAGCCGGGGAAGAGCCAGTTCTCGGAGCGCGCGAAGGGCCGCTGCCAGGGCTCCGGGTGCGGGCGCGGCGCGTACCCGTTGAGCGGCGCCGGGGCGAGGTAGCTGGCGAGCGCCGCGCCGCGCTGCACCACCTCGCGCTCGTCGTGGGAGAGCGCGAGGCGCCTCGCGGACCGCTCGTAGGGCAGGAAGATCGCCGCCACGAGGGCGAGCGCGACGAGCGCGGTGGGCAGGAGCACGCGGAGCGCCCGCGGCGAGATCAGCGCCCGCCCCTCGGCCGCCCAGCGGCTGAGCAGGATGGCGAGGAGCGGGACGTGGATCATGTAGGCCAGATAGCAGCCGCCGAGGACGTGCAGGGAGTAGCAGGCGAGGAAGAGGGCCGCGCGCCGGGCGGTGCGCTCGGCGAGCAGCCGATCCCAGGACCACAGCGTCAGCGGGATCCACTGGGCGAGGAGGATCGCGATGTGGCTGAGCTGGCCCCAGCGGAAGGGGGAGAAGGCGAACATGGCCCCGCCGAGGAGCGCCGCGGCGAACGACGCGCCGCTCGCCTCGAGCACCCACCACGTGGTGAGGCCGCAGAGCACGAACGAGGAGAACAGCAGCAGGTTGTAGCCCGCCACCGGGTTGTCGAGCCAGGAGATGGCGAGCGCCGGGCCGATCAGGTGATCCGACAGCGCGAGCGTGCCGCGCGTGGGGTAGAAGAAGGGGGCGTCCCAGAGGCTCGGGAAGCCCGTCCGCGCCTGGTGGACCACCCATTTGAGGATGTAGAGGTTGAACACCGGATCGCCGGGGTCGGGCGTCAGGTGATCGGCATAGGTCTCCCAGATCGGCCGCAGGTAGGCGAGGCCGGCGGCCGTGTAGACGAGGAGCGCGAGCAGGCCGCGCCCGAGGCGCGAGGCGCGAATGGGCATCGGACGAGAGCGGCCGAGCTTAGCATTGGCGGCCGGGGCGGCCGGGGGCGGTGCTCCCGGGCGCCGGGAGTCCTCTCTTTCTTCGTGGCGGCGCTCCCGGGCCCAGGGAGTCCTCGCTTTCCGTGCGGCGGCGCTCCCCAGCGTGCGGACGCCGATGTTTCGCCGTGGAAGCACTCCGCGTGGCAGGGACGCCGACCCGTTGCCGTGGAAGGGCTCCACGCAGCCGGGCCGCCTACCTTTCGTCGGGGAAGGGCTCCGCGCGCCGGGGCCGCGGAAGAGCTCGGCTCTTCCCGGCACATTCGACCTGTTAGCGGAAGGATTGGCGTCTTGCGGGAAGAATCGAGCTCTTCCCGGAAGAGTTGAGCTCTTCCCGCAAGAGTTGGGCTCTTCCCGCTAGAGTCCGATCCTAACGGGAAGAGTCCAGCTCTTCCCGTTAGAGCTCGACCCTTCCCATCCCGGGCGGCCTGGGGAGGCTAGTTCAC
>DATBQN010000042.1:0-2894 GCA_036560825.1 Thermoanaerobaculia bacterium | reverse complement strand
AGAGGATCTCCAGGCCGTGGCGGTCCACCTCGAGACGCCCGAGCGCCCGGTCGATCCGCCTGCCCTTGGCGTCGATCTCCGTCAGCGCGAAGCTCCCCGGCGTGCCCACCGCCGCCTGCCCCGTCGTGAGATCGACCGCCGCCCACACCGAGAGCTCGGGAACCGAGCGGCCGAGGTCCAGCCGCGCCGCGCCCGTGGCGTCCGCCGTCACCCGCTCGTGGGCCCGGCCGAGGCGGGTCGACACCCCCGCGATCCGCTCCCGGTAGACCGTCCAGAGGACGACGTCGCCCCCCGGCGTCGCGCCCGCGACGACGACCGCCTGATCCTCGAACGACAGCGTGGGCTGGGCGAGGGCGGCAGCCGGGAGGAAGGGGAAAGAGACGAGAAGGGCGAGCGGCAGGGTCCAGCGCATCGGGGGGATCTCCTTCGAGTTACGGGAAGCGGAGGGTGCAGTCTGCGCGACCGTGCTCTTTATACGAAAGAACCGCGGGCTTGTCACGACAGGCGGCAGGTCGGCTGGCGGGCGGCCATCCGGTGACTGCGGCGGACGCGTCTACGCGGCGAGGGAGCGGAGGGTCGCGTCGCCGGGGAAGCGCCGCCGGGCGTCGCGCAGGAGGGCCGCGGCGCTGGTGGGGTCGCCCATCGCGCGCAGCGCCCGCACCGCCTCGGCGTAGGCCACGGGGGACTGCGGGTTGGTGTCGACCATCTTCTTGAGCGTCGCCACCGCCTCCTGGGGCCGGTTCTCGGCGGCGTAGAGCACGGCGAGGCGGGAGTAGGCCTTGGCGTCGCCCGGGAAGTCGGCGATGTCGCGCTGGAAGGCGGCCTCGGCCTCGGCGGTCTGGCCGAGCCGGCCGAGCAGGTCGCCCTGGATGAAGAAGAGCCCGGCGAACTTCCTGTTCTCCTTCATCTGGTCGAGCTCCTTCTCGGCCTGGCGGGTCACCTGGAGCGCGTCCTCGAGCCGCCCCTGGTCGCGCCGCACCTGGGCGAGGGTGATGAGCGGCCCCAGGCGCGAGCCGCGCGCCGCGAGCGCCGCCTGGGCCTCCCTCTCCGCCGTGGCGGTGTCGTGCTTGGCGAGGGCGACCTGGGCGAGCAGGCTGTGGGCCGACGCCGGGCCGGTCTCCAGACCGAGCTCGGCGTTGGTCTTCGCCTCGTCGAAGCGCCCCATGTCGATGAGCACCGAGGCCATGGCGAGGGCGACGGGGCCGACGCCGCCCGAGGCCGCCATCGCCTTTTTCAGCGCCGCGTAGGCCTCCTCGTAGCGCCCCATCCGCTGCAGCGCCTCGCCCAGGTTCTCCCAGGCGTCGACCATGCGCGGGTTCTCCGCCACCAGGCGCTCGAGGACGGGCAGGGCGTGGACGTAGTCCTGCTGCCCGATCGCGTGCAGGGCGTCGGCGAAGTCCTCGATGGTGTGGACGTGGGCCTTGGGATCGGGGAGCGGCCCGGCTCCCGCCGCCGTCGCCGTGCCCAGGTAGCCCAGCGAGGCGAGCTTGCGCGCCGTCTCCTCGTCGGCCTGCGCCGGCGGCTTGAGCGGCGCGCCGTAGCCCTTGATCGCCTCGCGGAGGGCGGCGAAGGCGCGCCGCTCGTCGCCGCGCAGGTTCTTCCGCTCCGCCGGATCGCCGGCGAGGTCGTAGAGCTCGGGGTCGGGGCCCTGGATGAGGTGGAAGCGGTCGCGGACGAGCGACGTCAGCTCGTTCCAGCCGAGGTGGAGGCGCGGGTAGTAGGTCTCGGCGTAGATGTCCCTCGACGGCGGGTGAGGGCCGGCGAGGGCGAGGAGCGAGCCGCCGTGCTGGCTCGGCTGCGGCCGGATCCCCACCAGGGCGAGGAGGGTCGGCGCGACGTCGATCAGCGCGGCGGGCGCGGCGACGCGGGTGCCGCCGAGGCGCCCGCCGGGAAGCTTCAAGAGGAGCGGCACCTGGAGCGCCTCGCGATAGAGGAGGATGCCGTGCTCCTGCTCGCCGTGGTCCATCAGCCCCTCGCCGTGGTCGGAGACGAGGACGACGATGGCGCGGTCGTAGACATCGAGGCGCTTGAGCTCGGCGACGAGGTCGCCGACCACCTGGTCGGCGGTGGCGATCTCGCCGTCGTAGGGGCGGCCGGCGTAGCGCGAGGCGAAGGGCTCCGGCGGCTCGTAGGGAGTGTGCGGCTCGTAGAGGTGGAGGAAGAAGAAGAACGGCCCGCCGGCCGCCGCCTTGTCGATCCACGGCCGCGCCGCGGCGAGGGTCTCGGCGCCCGGGCGCTGGCTGCGGCCGAGCGTCTCGCTCATGCGCAGCTCGATCGACCCCTCGTAGAAGTCGAAGCCCTCGGCGATCCCGGTCTCCGGGCGCAGCACGTAGGCCGACACCGCCCCGCCCGCCTGGTAGCCCGCCTGCTTCAAGAGGCGGGGGAGGAAGGGGAGGCGCTCGCCGTGGAAGCGGTAGCCGACGTTGTCGCGCACCCCGTGCTCGCCGGGCAGGAGGCCGGTGAGGATCGAGAGGTGCGACGGCAGGGTGAGCGGGATCTGGCTGTAGGCGCGCTCGTAGAGGATGCCGTCCCTCGCCAGCGCGTCGATCGCCGGCGTCGCGACCTTGTCGTAGCCGTAGGCCGGCAGATGGTCCGAGCGCAGGGTGTCGATCGAGATGAGGACGATGGGCGCCCGCGGGAAGGTCCCCACCTCGCGGCCCTCGCCGCGGCTCCGGCAGGACGCGGCGCCGAAGGCGAGGAGGACGAGAAAGGGGACCATCGCCAGCGGCGGGATCGCGGCGCGCGCCGCTCCACGTCGTCTCACGTTCCGAGCTCCGTCAGGATGCCGCGCGCCTTGGCGAGGTCGGCGCCGAAGCGCGCCGGCGGGGCGGTGGCGACGAAGCGGCGGAGGGCGCGCCGCGCCTCCTCCCGCCGTCCCGCCGTCGCCGCCACCA
>DATBQN010000041.1:0-1788 GCA_036560825.1 Thermoanaerobaculia bacterium | reverse complement strand
CCCGCACTGCCGCGAGCACGTCCCCCACATGGTGCGCGTGGACGACGCGCTCAAGGGCTCGAAGATCCACGTCGAGTACTTCGGCCTGCCGCAGAAGAACCTCGCCGCCGGGCCCGAGCCCAAGCGGTTCAACATCACCGGCGTGCCCACCGGCGTCGTTCTCGACAACGGCAAAGAGGTCGGCCGCCTCTACGGCGACGGCGACTGGAAGGCGGTCGAGGTGACCCTCGCCAGCCTGCTGCGGAGCGCCCAGGGCAAGGGGTAGACCTCAGCCGAGCGCGGCGAGCGGATCGATGCCGCCGTTGAACCAGGCGGCGTCCGGGCTCTGCAACTCGCCGGGAGCGGCCCTGGCTCACGCGCGGTCAGACGACTTCGACCTGAGCAACGTGGCCGGGCGCTCGAAGGATTCGCGCATCGCGAGTCACGAGGGTGGCCGCGAGCAACTCGGCGAGGGCGACATAGATCGCATCGTAGGCTGTGAGGTTCTCGCGAAGCTCCCAGGCCCTCGGCAGCAGCAGCTCATGGGAGTAGCGAACCAGGGGAAAATCCGAGATGTCGATCACAGCTTGGCGTGCTCGCTCGGCCTCGAGCTCGCCGCGCAAGACGAAGCGGCGCAGCACCTGCGCCACCTCAACGTCCAAGAGGTGGGGAGCGTGCAGGGAGGAGTCCGGCGCCAGGAGGCGCGTAGAAAGCCTCGTCCCGATCGCCGTCTGCAAGAGCATCTCGACGGCAGCGGAGGCGTCAACGACGATCATCTGCCCTGGCGTTCCGCGGCCACGGCAGCGGCTATCGGCTCCTTTGGCTCCACGCTTTTCCTGCTGCGCAAGCGGGCGAGCAGCTCTTCGCGGGTAGGCCGCTCGAGCGATCGCTCGATCTCTCGCAGGAGGAACTCCGAGATCGACATCCCGTCGAGCGCCGCTCGCGCCTTGAGGCGACGATGAGTCTCCTCGGGGACGTTGCGGATCTGAACCATGACGGACATGTGATCAACCTACTCGCATGCACTCCACATGTCAACGGCCAATCTGCAGCTCTTCGACCGTCAGCGAGCAACCCCGCAGCTGCGCTCCCGCCGCGCGGCCGAGGAGCCGGAAGCCCTTGCCCTCGATCGATCCGAGGTTCTCTGTAAGCACGTGGGCGGCGGAGTAGCACGGGCACGGAGCATCGCGTCGCATAAGACGCCGGCCGCGACGCCAAATCCCTGCTGGGTCCAGTGAAGAACTAAGTAGGCGTCAGCAGAGCGCGGCGAGCGGATCGATGCCGCCGTTGAACCAGGCGGCGTCTGGGCTCTGCAGTTCGCCGGGAGCGGCGAAGCGGGAGATCCCGAGGGTCCCTAGCTCGCCGACGAGCGCTCCGGTTGACTCGCTGGCGAGCGATTCGATAGACCTGCTCGCGGCGAGCGACCATCCCGGTTCGCCGGCGAGGGCCGCTCCCTGCAGCCGGCCCTTCCAGGGCGCCAGGATCTCCGGCAGCGCCGCGAGGTCCGGCAGCGGATGGACGGCGACCGTCCGCAGCCCCGGCCCCGGACGGAGGGCCGGGGCGGGCTCGACGACGACCGTCCCGGCCGCGAGCGGCAGCCCCGCGGAGCACTCGACCCCCCGCATCGCCGCCTCCAGCCGCAGCTGCTGCACGGCGCCCCGGGCGGCGGGGTCGGCCGGGCCGGGCGGCCAGGCCCGGGCGCGCTCGGCGAGCGCCGCGGCGAGGGCGCGGCCGAGCGCCGCGGCGCCCGCCGTCGTCCCCTCCCGATAGACCGCGACGATCGACAGGCACCCCCGCTGGTCGAAGAGG
>DATBQN010000040.1:0-8219 GCA_036560825.1 Thermoanaerobaculia bacterium | reverse complement strand
GGGAAAGGTGTCTCCCAGGTGCTTGACCTCGTCGCTCCAGCGCGGAAGCTTGTGAACCTCGTCGAGGAACACGCAGGTGGGCGAGCCCTCATCCAGGGAGCTCCGGCGGACCTCGGCGACGTACCAGTCGAGGATGCTGCGGAGCGCGCCCCGCTCCTCCCGCAGGAGCTCGAGGTCGAAGCGCACGAAGAGCAGGTCCGTCGCGGAGCGGCCGCCCGCGATCAGGTCCTGGATGATCTGGTGGATTCCCGTCGTCTTGCCGACCTGCCGTGGGCCGCGCAGCACCTCGATGAGACCGCGCCGTCCCGAGATGCGCCGCAGCAGGTCGCGCACCACGGGGCGGCGATAGGCCGGCGGTGCCGGGCGAACCACCCTGGGATCGGCCCACCAGGGATTGAGGTCGCGCAGCACGCGGATCGCTTCGGTCGAGAGGCTCATGTCACAGATTATAATTCCAATTATAGCTTGTGACGAGGCCCCTCAGCGGCTCGGCGGCGGCTTTCTTGTGACAGCTTCGCCTTGAGCGATAGACTCAGTAGAGACTATGCGCGTCAAAGTTCTTGGCGGGTTCGGGGGAGAGAGCCTCGAGTGCAGGATGACCTGCCTGCTCGTCAATGGCTCGATCGCGCTCGACGCCGGGTCGCTGTCGCAGGTGCTGACCGTGCAGCAGCAGGTGGCGGTGCACACCATCGTGCTCTCGCACTCCCACATGGATCACACGAACTCGCTGCCGTTCTTCATCGAGAACGTCTACGGCAAGAGCGAGCGGCCGATCGACATCTACGCCTCCGAGGCGACGATCTACGCCATCCGCAAGTACCTGTTCAACAATGCCACCTGGCCCGACTTCTCCCGGCCGCCCAACCACCTCCTGCCGGCTCTCCGCTTCCATGAGTTCCAGAGCGAGCAGCCGCTCACCATCGACGACGTCACCTTCACGCCGGTCCCGGTCGACCACCTGGTGCCGACCCACGGCTTCCTCATCGAGCAGGACGGCGCGGCGGTCCTCTGGTCGAGCGACACCGGCCCCACCCACCGCCTGTGGGAGATCGCCAACCGCACGCCCAACCTCAAGGCCCTCTGCATCGACACCAGCTTCGACAACGCCCTCCAGGAGATCGCCGACGTCTCGCTCCATCTCACGCCCCAGACCCTGGCGCTCGAGCTGGAGAAGCTGCAGCGCAAGGTGCCCATCCTCATCCATCACCTGAAGCCGCCTTGCATCGAGCGCATCTTCCAGGAGGTGCGCCGGCTGCGGCACCCCGACCTCGAGTTCCTCGAGCAGGGGCGCGAGTACAGGTTCTAAGCCCGCTCGCCATCGGGCGGCGTCACGCCGCTGTGATACCCTTGGAGCGCGGTGGCTCTCCCCTGGCGACAAGCGATCCGCAGAGCGCGCGCCCCGCTCGAAGTGTGGCGCCAGGGAACCCTCTTCGCCCCTCCCGACCCATCCACCGCAGAGCTCGAAGCCGTTGAAGCTGTAGAGGTTCCGGTCGGGCCTCCCCTGCCGCTCGCGGCCGTTCCCCCCGCTCCGTCCGTACCTGCGGCGGCCGCCGGCCGCCCGCCGCTCCGCGTCGTCGTCCTCGGCTCCGGGAGCGGCGGCAACGCCGTCGTCGTCGAGTCCGGCCCCGAGTCGGCGCGGCGGCGCATCCTCCTCGACGCCGGCTTCTCCTGCCGCGAGATCGAGCTGCGGCTGAAGCTCGTGGGGATCGATCCCAAGACCATCGAGGCCCTCGTCGTCACCCACGAGCACACCGACCACTGCCGGGGCGCCGAGCGCTTCGCGCACCGCCACCACCTGTCCGTCTACGCCACCGCGGGGACGATCGAGGCCCTGCCCATCTCCGAGGGAACGGGGGAGCGGGCGGTCGTCCTCCGCTCCGGCGAGGCGTGCGAGGTGGCGGGCTTCTCGGTCGAGCCGTTCGCCATCCCCCACGACGCCCGCGAGCCGATCGGCCTCGTCGTCGAGGACGGCGAGGGGCGCCGGGTGGGGCTCGCGGCGGACCTCGGCGTCCGCACCCGCCTCGCCTGGGGCCGCATGAGCGACCTCGACGTCCTCCTCCTGGAGACCAACCACGATCTCGACATGCTGAGGAACGGCCCCTATCCCTGGGTCTTGAAGCAGCGGGTCGCCGGCCGCCACGGGCACCTCTCGAACCGCGAGGCCGCCGACGGGCTCCCGGAGCTGATCTCCGCGCGCCTGCGCTGGGTGGTGCTCTACCATCTGTCGCGGACCAACAACCTGCCGGCGCTCGCCGCCTCCGAGGTCGGCGAGATGCTGGCGCGCGAGGGCTGCCCGGCGCTCCTCGAGATCTCGAACCAGTTCCAACCCACGCCCTGGCTGGAGGTCCCCTAAGTGAAGGCAAGAGTGACGGTCTATCCGCGGCGCGAGATCCTCGATCCGCAGGGCAAGGCGATCCAGAGCGCGCTCGCGCGGGTCGGCTTCGCCGGCGTCGAGGACGTGCGCGCCGGCAAGAGCTTCGAGATCCGGCTCGGCACCGACGACCCGGTGGCCGCCGACCGCGAGCTCAAGAGGATGTGCGAGAAGCTCCTCGCCAACACGGTGGTCGAGGACTACTCGGTGGAGATCCTTCCCTCATGAGATGCGGCGTCGTCGTCTTCCCGGGCAGCAACTGCGACCACGACGTCTACCACGTCCTCAAGCACGTCCTCGACCAGGAGGTCACCTTCCTCTGGCACGAGGACGACACCCTGAAGGGCTGCGAGCTGGTCGTCCTCCCCGGCGGCTTCGCCTACGGCGACTACCTGCGCGCCGGCGCCATGGCCGCCCTCTCGCCGGTCGTCGGCGCCGTGCGGCGCCACGCCGAGTCGGGCGGCCTGGTGCTGGGGATCTGCAACGGCTTCCAGGTCCTGCTCGAGGCCGGCCTCCTGCCGGGAGCCATGCGGAAGAACCGCGATCTCCGCTTCCAGTGCCGCGACGTCTACCTGCGGGTCGAGCGCGACGACCTGCCGTTCACCCGCCACCTGCGGACGGGCCAGGTGGTGCGCATGCCGATCGCCCACGGCGAGGGGAACTACGAGGACTCGCCCGCGGCGCTCGACCGCCTCGAGGCGGCGCGCCAGGTGGTCTTCCGCTACGTCTCGCCCAGCGGGGAGCTCGACGACGCCTGGAACTGGAACGGCGCGGCGCGGGCGATCGCCGGGATCACCAATGCGCGCGGCAACGTCCTCGGTCTGATGCCCCACCCCGAGCGCTGCTCGGAGGCCGTCCTCGGCGCGACCGACGGCCTCGCCATCTTCACCTCCGCCATCGAGTCCGGCGCGCGGAGCCTCTCCATGGCGGGGGCGGGAGGACGGCGGCGGTGACGGTGGCCGATCCGCAGAAGCAGACCCATCCCGCCGAGCCCGCCGTCTCGCTCGAGGTGGCGCGCTCCCACGGCCTCTCCGACGACGAGTACGCGCGCCTCCGGCAGATCCTCGGCCGCGAGCCCTCGTGGACGGAGCTCGGCATCACCTCGGCGCTGTGGTCGGAGCACTGCTCCTACAAGTCCTCGAAGGTCTATCTCAAGGAGTTCCCCACCGAAGGGCCGCACGTCCTCCAGGGGCCCGGCGAGAACGCCGGCGTCGTCGACATCGGCTTCGGCTGGGTGGCGGCGTTCAAGATGGAGTCGCACAACCACCCGAGCTACATCGAGCCCTACCAGGGGTCGATGACCGGGGTCGGCGGCATCCTCCGCGACGTCTTCACCATGGGCGCGCGGCCGATCGCCTGCATGGACTCGCTGCGCTTCGGCGACCTCGGCGCCCCGCGCATGCGGAGCCTCATCGACGGCGTGGTGCGCGGGATCGGCGACTACGGCAACTGCGTCGGCATCCCCACCGTGGGCGGCGAGACCGGCTTCCACCCCTGCTACAACGGCAACATCCTGGTCAACGCCTTCGCCCTCGGGATCGCCCGCCGCGACCGCATCTTCACCGCCCGCGCGAGCGGCCCCGGCAACCCGATCCTCTACGCCGGCAGCCGCACCGGCCGCGACGGCATCCACGGCGCCACCATGGCCTCCGAGGCCTTCGACGCCGAGAGCGAGGCGAAGCGCCCGACCGTCCAGGTGGGCGACCCGTTCACCGAGAAGATCCTCCTCGAGGCCTGCCTCGAGGCGATGCACACGGGCGCCATCGTCGCCATCCAGGACATGGGGGCGGCCGGCCTGACCAGCTCGAGCTTCGAGATGGCGGGCCGCGGCCACACCGGCGTCCGGCTCGACCTCGACCGCGTGCCATTGCGCCAGCCCGGCCTCTCCGCCTACGAGATCATGCTCTCCGAGTCCCAGGAGCGGATGGTGCTCGTCGCCCGGCGCGGGCGCGAGGAGGAGGTCGCCAGGGTCTTCCGCCGCTGGGGCGTCGAGGTGGAGACGATCGGCCAGGTGACCGCCGACGGCCGCGCCGTCCTCCTCTGGCGCGGGGAGGTGGCGGCCGACATGCCGGTGGCGCCGCTGACCGACCAGGCGCCGGTCTACCGGCGGCCGCTCGCGCCCCCGGCCGACCTCGCCGCGCGCCAGGCGGCGCCCGCGGTGCCGCCGCCGGAGGACCGGGACGGGGGACCGATGGGCGCCCTCCGCCGGCTCCTCGCCACGCCGGAGCTCGCCAGCAAGGAATGGATCTGGCGCCAGTACGACCACACCGTGCGCACCAACACGGTGACCGGGCCGGGCGGCGACGCCGCGGTCCTGCTCCTCAAGGGGACGCCGGCCGGCCTCGCCATGACCTCGGACGTCAACCCGGTCTACTGCGCGCTCGATCCGCGCCGCGGCGGCGCCCAGGCGGTCGCCGAGGCGGTCCGCAACCTCGCCTGCGCCGGCGCCGAGCCGGTCGGCCTCACCGACTGCCTAAACTTCGGCAACCCCGAGCGGCCGGAGATCATGTGGCAGTTCCGCGAGGCCATCCGCGGCATGTCCGAAGCCTGCCGCGCGCTCGGCGTCCCGGTGATCTCGGGGAACGTCTCCTTCTACAACGAGACCGAGGGGCGCTCGATCCACCCGACGCCGACCGTCGCCATGGTGGGGGTGATCCCCCGGCTCGCGAGCGTGCCGGACTCCGCGTTCGTCGCCGCCGGCGACCGTATCGTCCTCCTGGGGCGCGACCGCGGCGAATTCGGCGGCTCGGCCTACCTGCGGCTCCTCCATGGCATCGAGCAGGGCCTGCCGCCGGAGGTCGACCTCGCGGCCGAGCGGCGCCTCGCCGCGCTCCTCCGCCGGCTGGCGCACGACGGGCTCCTGCGCACCGCGCACGACCTCTCGGAGGGCGGCCTCGCGCTCGCCCTCGCCGAGGCCTGCTTCGGGAGGCGGCTCGGAGCGACGGTCGAGGTCGAGACCGCCGGGGCGGACCTCTTCTCGGAGACCCAGGGGAGGGCGATCGTCGCCGTGCGGCCCGCGGCCCTGGATCAGGTGCTCCGCGCCGCCGAGAAAGAGGAGGTTCCCGCCGTCGTGATCGGCACCGCCGGCGGCGAGGAGCTGAGCGTGCGGAGCGGCGGCGAGGTCCTGCGCGGGCCCGTCGCCGAGCTCCACGAGATCTGGTCGACGGCGCTCCCGCGGGCGCTCGGGCTGTGAGAATTTCACCGATCGCGAATCCGTTGTCATCTTCGCCATGTGCGGCATCTTCGGCATCGACGGCTGCGACGACGCCGCCAACCTGACCTATCTCGGCCTCTACGCCCTCCAGCACCGGGGGCAGGAGAGCGCCGGGATCGTGTCGTGGGACGGGGCGCAGCTCCACGCCGAGCGCGGCATGGGCCACGTCTCGGACGTCTTCCGCGAGAAGACCCTGGCGCGGCTGCCCGGCCGCCGCGCCCTCGGCCATACCCGCTACTCGACCGCCGGCACCAGCGTCATCGCCAACGCCCAGCCGATCGTCGTCAAGACCTCGATGGGGCCGCTCGCCCTCGTCCACAACGGCAACCTGACGAACGCGGTCGAGATCCGCCGGCGGCTGGAGCACGAGGGATCGATCTTCCAGACGACGAGCGACACCGAGGTCATCCTGCACCTGATGGCGCGCCAGCCGCGCGAGGACATCGCCGACTCCTTCATGCTCGCCCTGGAGCAGGTGCGGGGCGCCTACTCGCTCCTCCTCATCACCGATCGGGCGCTGATCGCGGCCCGCGACCCCTACGGCTTCCGGCCGCTCGCCCTGGGCGAGGCCGGCGGCTGCCCCTGCTTCGCCTCGGAGAGCTGCGCCTTCGACCTCCTCGAGGGGACCCTGGTGCGCGAGCTCGAGCCGGGCGAGGTCGTGGTCTCCCGCGGCGGCGGCATCGGCGAGGTGGAGAGCTTCCGCCTCTCGCAGAAGCCGGAGCCCACGCGCTGCGTCTTCGAGCATGTCTACTTCGCCCGCCCCGACAGCCGGGTGTTCGGCGACTCGGTCGCCCAGTCCCGTCTGGCGATGGGGGCGCGCCTGGCGCGCGAGGCCCCGGCCGACGCCGACATCGTGGTGCCGGTGCCCGACAGCGGCCTCTTCGCGGCCCTGGGCTACAGCCAGGAGTCGGGGCTGCCGCTCGAGTTCGGGCTGATCCGCAACCACTACGTGGGGCGCACCTTCATCGAGCCCAAGCAGTCGATCCGCCACTTCGGGGTGAAGGTCAAGCTCAATCCCGTCAAGGAGCTGATCCGCGGCAAGCGGGTGGTCCTCGTCGACGACTCGATCGTCCGCGGCACGACGTCGCGGAAGATCGTCCGCATGATGAAGGACGCCGGCGCCGCCGAGGTCCACCTGCGGATCTCCGCCCCGCCGACCGCCTGGCCCTGCCACTACGGGATCGACACCCCGACCCGCGACGAGCTGATCGCCGCCAACCAGGACGTCGAGGGCATCCGCCGCTTCGTCGAGGCCGACACCCTCGCCTACCTCTCCCTCGACGGCCTCCTCGCCTCGGTGAGCGGCCCCCGCGAGAGCTACTGCACCGCCTGCTGGACCGGCGACTACCGCGTCCCCATCACCGCCGAAGACCGCCGCCAAGCCGAGCTCTTCCCCATCCGCGTCGAGGGCGGGGAGTAGGGCAGAGCTCCGGCAACGAACCATCGAATGGCAGGTCGGGTATCCCTCGCCCATCGTCATCCTGAGCGCAGCGAAGGATCTGGGCGGGGGGTGACGCCGTAGCGGAGGCTCCTCCTTGCTCGCCAGCGAAGCCGAAGCCGTCCAGCGCTATCTCCTCGACCTCCAGGACCGCATCTGCGCGGCCCTCGAGGCGGTCGACGGAGGAGCGCGCTTCGAAGAGGACGCCTGGGAGCGTCCGGAGGGGGGCGGCGGCCGCTCGCGGGTGCTCGCCGGCGGCGCGGTCTTCGAGCAGGCGGGGGTGGGGTTCTCGCGCGTCTTCGGACCGGGCATGCCGGCGGCGGCGACGGCGCATCGGCCCGAGCTTGCCGGGCGCTCGTTCGAGGCGACCGGCGTCTCGCTCGTCATCCATCCCCGGAACCCCTACGTGCCCACCTCGCACATGAACATCCGCATGTTCCGCGCCGAGAAGGAAGGCGAGGCTCCGGTTTGGTGGTTCGGCGGCGGCTTCGACCTGACTCCGTTCTACGGCTTCGAGGAGGACGCGGTCCACTGGCACCGGGTGGCGCGCGCCGCCTGCGCGCCGTTCGGCGACGGCGTCTACCCGCGCTTCAAGCGCTGGTGCGACGAGTACTTCGTCCTCCGCCACCGGGGCGAGCCGCGCGGCATTGGCGGGCTCTTCTTCGACGACCTGAACGAATGGGGAGTCGAGCGCTCGTTCGCCTTCCTGCGCGCGGTGGGGGACAGCTACCTCGACGCCTACCTGCCGATCGTCGAGCGCCGGAAGGACCTGCCCTACGGCGAGCGCGAGCGCGACTTCCAGCTCTACCGCCGCGGCCGCTACGTCGAGTTCAACCTGCTCTACGATCGCGGCACTCTCTTCGGCATCCAGTCCGGCGGACGCACCGAGTCGATCCTCATGTCGCTCCCCCCCGAGGTCCGCTGGCGCTACAACTGGCATCCCGAGCCCGGCACGCCCGAGGCGCGGCTCTACGAGGAGTTCCTGCGGCCGCGGGATTGGCTGGTGGAGTAAAAGAGATCGATTACCAACGCCTGCCCATCAGCAACATCAGTACGGCCTCACGGGCAGGACGCAAAGGCGCTGGTGTCCTGGATGGGGAGAAACGGGCTCCCTCCCGGGTTCGTGTAGCTCTTAACGGATCCTGTGAGCGTGTCCGTGACCTGCAGCTCGACTGGGAGGTCGGTCAGGCCGCCGG
>DATBQN010000039.1:0-3428 GCA_036560825.1 Thermoanaerobaculia bacterium | reverse complement strand
CGACGGCGCCGGCCTCCTCCAGACGCAGACCGAGGAGGCGCTCGCCGAGCTGGTGGCCTGGGGGCTGGCGACGGCGGACAGCTTCACGGGTCTCCGCGCCCTCCTCGTGCCCTCGAGCAAGCGGCCGCCGATCGAGCGCGTCGGCGACCGCCCGCCGGGGGCGGGGCGGCGCCGCGGCGCGGTCGCCCTCTTCGGGATGGCGAACGCCGGCCGCTGGTCGGCGTTGCGGGCAGAGGCGCATCGGACCGGCCCCCCTTCTGTCCTCCCCCCTGTCCCAACCACCGCCCCCCCAGGGGGGAGGGACCCGAGATCGGAGGAGCGCGCAACGCCGGAGATCTCATCGGCGGCCGTCGAGGCCGTCGCCTGGGCCCTCCTCAACCGCTACGGCGTCGTCTTCCGCCGCCTCCTCGATCGCGAGGGGCTGCTGCCGCCGTGGCGCGACCTCCTCCGCGTCTTCCGTCGGCTGGAGGCGCGCGGCGAGATCCGCGGCGGCCGCTTCGTCTCCGGTTTCTCGGGCGAGCAGTACGCGCTCCCCGAGGCGGTCGGGCGCCTGCGCGCGGTCCGGCGCGAGCCGCGCGCCGGCACCCTCGTCGCGGTCTCCGCGGCCGATCCGCTGAACCTGGTGGGGATCGCGACGCCCGGCGATCGGGTGGCCGCCCTCGCCGCCAACCGCGTCCTCTACCGCGACGGCATCCCGGTCGCCCTCTACGAGGCGCGGCAGGTGCGCTTCCTCGTCGACCTCGACGCCGCCGCCCGCTGGCAGGCGGAGGGAGCGCTCAAGCGGCGGTCGGTGCCGCCGCAGCTCAAGGCCTACCTGGGCCGCTCCGCCTGACGGCGGCCGATGCAGACCTGCTATCTCATCCGCACCCACCGCGACCCGGCGCAGATCGTCCGGCTGGTGCGGACGATCCGGCGCGGCAGCCCGGCCTCGCGCATCCTCGTCTGGCACGACGCGAGCGGCTGTGCGCTCGACCCGGCGCCGTTCGCGGACCTCGCCGGGGTCGAGATCCATCTCGACCGCGAGCCCACCCGGCGAGGCGGCTTCGCGATGCTCTCGGGGTACCTGCGGGCGGCCGAGCGCCTCCTCGCGGAGACCGAGCTCGACTGGCTCGTCTACCTCTCCGGCCAGGACTATCCCACCCGGCCGCTCGCCGCGAGCGAGCGCTTCCTCGCCGAGTCGGGCCAGGACGGCTTCATCCGCTGGTGGGACGTGCGCTCGGCCGCGAGCCCGTGGGGGAGGCGGCGGGGGGTGCGGCGCTACTACTACCGCTACTACGACCCGGCGCCCTGGACGCACCCCCTGCTCCGCGGCCTGCGCAAGGCCAACGACCTCCAGACGCTCGTCCACCTCCACCTCACCTACGGCGTCCGCCTGGGAGTGCGCGCGCGGACGCCCTTCGGCCCCGGGCTCGCCTGCTACGGGGGGCTCCAGTGGCACTCGCTCTCGCGCCCCTGCGTCGAGCACCTCGTCCGCTTCGCGCGCGAGCGCCCGCGGGTCCTCCGCCACTACGAGCGGACCATCGTGCCCGACGAATCGTTCCTGCAGACCGCCCTCGTCAACGGCGGCCGCTTCCGCCTCGTCAACGACGACCTGCGCTTCTACGACTTCGCCGGCAGCCGCGACGGCCACCCGCGCGTGCTCGACCTGGCGGACCTGCCGCGCCTCACCTCCGGCGCCTGGCACTTCGCGCGCAAGCTCGACCTGGGGCGCGATCCGGAGCTCTTCGACCGGCTGGATGAGCACGTTTTCGCATGAGCTTTGCGACAATTTGGGATACGCGCGACGTTTCGGCTCTCCGCACCGAGATGAGGGTCGGATAGGGTCGCAGACCGCGGATCTGGGCCGCTTCCTGTGTCAGAATGTCTCGCATGGCCGGGCCTGCCGTCCGGCGCCGGTCTCGCCCGCCCTTCGGAACCCGTTGTCGCCCTTGGGGTTATCCTCCTGAGGCAGATTGTCGATGGGGACTGGCAGCGGGCTTGCGGTGGGGAGGGCTCGGGAGGTCTGCCATGCTAGAATCGATTCGCAAGCACGTCGCCATTCCCGCGCTGCCGGGTACGCTGCTGCTCACCCTGGCTACCCTCGCCAGCTTCGGGGTGCTCTTGGCCCACGATCTCGTCCATCCCGTCGTCGTCTACGCCCTGCAGCTCTATCTCTCGTTCTAGATCCCGGACCTCGAGCGCGCACGGTCATGGCCGGCAATGCCATCCTGCGGGAGGTCACCCTGACCCTCCCCATGGTGCCCGACATGGAGATCGAGGCCAGTCGGACGGCGACCGCCATGGCCGAGTCCATCGCGATGACTGCGGATAAGATCGACGAGGTGCGGATGGCCGTGGTGGAGGCCTGTATCAACGCCCTCGAGCACAGCCGGTCGCCGGACCGCAACGTCTACGTGACCTTCGAGGTGCTGGGGGCGGCGGGGCCCGAGACCCTGCGCGTCACGGTGCGCGACAGTGGCGTAGGCTTCGCGCCGGAGGCCGTCGAGGAGCCCGACATCGAGGCCAAGCTCAAGGCGGAGCGCAAGCGCGGCTGGGGGCTCAAGATCATCCGCGGTCTGATGGACGAGGTGGAGATCCACTCCGGCCGAGAGGGGACGACCATCGTGATGTGCAAGTCGAGATGAAAGCGGGGAGCGGGAGATGACCGAGAGCTTGAGGGTGACGGTGGACCGCCGCGGGGACCTCGCGGTGGTCTACACGGAGGGGTACATCAACAACCAGGGGGGCGAGGAAATCGCCAAGGTCGCCTACTCGCTCATCGACGAGGGAACCAAGAAGCTCCTGCTCAACCTGGCGGGCACCAAGATCGTCAACTCGATCGGCATCTCGATCCTCATCGAGATCATCGAGAAGATGATCGAGATCGACGGCCGCCTGGGGTTCTGCTGCCTGACGCCGACGATCGAGAAGACGTTCCACATCATGGGGCTCGCCCAGTACGCCAGGATCTTCCCGGATGAGCCGAGCGCCGTCGAAGG
Organism: Thermoanaerobaculia bacterium; assembly: GCA_036560825.1. Classification (GTDB taxonomy): domain Bacteria; phylum Acidobacteriota; class Thermoanaerobaculia; order Multivoradales; family UBA5704; genus DATBQN01. The sequence continues at coordinate 450 of DATBQN010000039.1, read as the reverse complement.
TCTCAGCGCCTAGCCTCGAGCTGGCGGGCGGCCCGTGGGCGGAGCTCGCGGCCCTCTGCCGGGACGGCGGCGAGAACGACCGTCCATTCCGCGAGCGGCTGCTCGAGACGTGGTGCGCCGCCTCCGGCGCCGGCGCCGCGGCCCTCTACCTCGAGCGCGCCGCGGGCGAGGACGCGCTCGACCTCGATCTGGCCTGGGGCGGAGGCGACTTCCCCGAGGAGCTCGACCACGCGGCTCTCCCCGCCGGCGTCTTCCTCCTGTCCCTCGGCCCCGGCGCTCTCGCGGTACGCTCGTGGGAGGCGGAGAACTCGGCGTCGGCGGCGTGGGCCTCCTCGGCCGCGGCGTCGCCGTTCCTGCCGCTCCTCGTCCTCGCCGCGCGCGACGGCCAGCACCGGCGGCGGCTCAAGGAGCAGAGCTTCCAGGTCAACTTCCGCGGCGTCGAGCTGGAGG
>DATBQN010000038.1:0-8255 GCA_036560825.1 Thermoanaerobaculia bacterium | reverse complement strand
CCGCAGAGGCAGACCGCGGTGAGCTCGGTGACGCCGTGCGGGAGGACCCAGGCCCAGAACTCGAGGCCGAGGCCGCGCGCGTGGTAGAGGGCGGCGAGGGCGCCGAGCGAGAGGCCGTTCCAGAAGAGCAGGAAGGGCACCGGCGCGCCGGCCGCGACGCCGAGGGCGAAGCAGAGGATGCCGATCTTGGCGTTGTGGGTGAAGAGGAAGGTGGCGAAGAGCCCGAGGCCCTGCTGCTCGGCGTAGAGGACCCGGCGCAGCTCGGCCGTCGAGGCGGCCGGGGTCCGCCCCTCGGACATCTCCGCGGGGACGAAGCTGTAGTAGGTCTCGGGATCGGCGCGGGTGAGGCGGAAGCCGGTGAGCACGCCGGCGCCGAGGATGGCGAGCGCCAGGGCGACGAAGAGGGCGTGGCGGCGCACCGTGCGCGGGAGCTCGCGGCGGACGAGGTCGGCGAGGGCGGCGCCGGCCTGCCGCTGAGTGCCGTAGACGACGACGTAGGCGCGGCCGGCGAGCGCCGTCAGATAGTCGAGGAGGTTCTTGTCGAGGCTGATCGTCTGCGCCACCGAGAGGGAGGAGACGGCGCTCCGGTAGAGCGTCGGCAGGCGGGAGAGCTCGGGCGCCGAGAGCCTGCCGACGCCCTCCTTCTCCACCTTCGCGAGCAGCTCCTCGAGCTCGCGCCAGGCGCGCTCCCGCTCGCGGCGGAACTGCGTCGACTTGAGGCGGAACGTGTACATGGCCGGAGGTCCCCTCCTAGATTCTCTCCTGCCGCTTGATCTGCAGGTAGGCGTTGATCAGCCGCGTCGAGATCTCGGCGGGCTCGGCGTCGATGGGGCGGATCCCCCGCCGCCGAAGCTGCTGGATCACCACCTCGCGGTCGCGCAGCAGGTCGCCGGCGACCACCGCGCGGTTGAGCGCCAGGCGGTCCGCGGGCGCGCCCGCCGCGATGCGGCCGAGCCCGGGGTCGCGGAGGGCGACGAAGACGATGAGGTGGCGGGCGGCCAGGCGGTCGAGGTTCTCGATCATGAGCTCGGTCGTGATGGTGTCGACGAAGTCGGTGAGGACGACGACGAGGGAGCGGCGGGAGAGGCGCTGGGCGAGGGTCGTCAGGCCGAGGGTGAAGTTGGTCTCGTTCTCCGAGTACTCGATCCGGCTCGCCATCCGCGACAGCGCCTGGAAGCCCCGCGATCCGCCCTGGGGCTCGACGTAGAGGCCCACCCGCGCGTCGAAGGTGAAGAGGCCGACGCGGTCGCCGGCGCGCTGCGAGACGTAGGCGAGGAGGAGCGCCGAGGCGACGGCATGGTCGACCTTGGGGATGGCGGCGGCGTCCGCCGGGGCGGCCGACGAGCGGACCAGCGGCTCGCACATGAGGTATCCGGTGTCGACCGCGAGGATGACCTGATGGTTGCGCTCCGCCCGGTGCTGGCGGACGACCAGCTTGCGGTGATGGGCGGTCGACTTCCAGTCGATGGCGCGGGGGTCGTCGCCGTGGACGAGCTCCTTGAGCGAGTCGAACTCCGAGCCGTCGCCGGTATAGCGCTCGATCTTCAAGCCCGCCCGGAAGTCGCGGTCGCGGGAGAAGCGGAGGGCGGCGCTCCGCACCGGGAGGATGTTGGGGAGCACCGCCGCCTCGGCGCCGAGGCCGACGCGGACGGTGCTCTCGACGAGGCCGAGCGGGCCGGCGAAGCGCACCCAGGCGCGCTCGACGGCGACGCGGCCGCGCCGGGTGGGGACCAGCCGGCAGCGCAGGACGGCCGCGCCGGCCTCCGCGTATCCGGCGAGCGGCGGCTGCGGCACGAGCCGGTCCGAGAGGTCGACGGCGACGGTGAGCGGCAGCGCGCCTGGGGCTCTCGAGGCGGGGCCGAGCGCGGGGAGCGCCTGCGGCAGGCGCAGCGAGAGGACCGCCTCGCCCTCCTCGCCGATGTAGAGGGCGGCGGGGAGCTCGACCGCGCAGGTCACCCCGCGCCGCGGCGGCGAGAGGAGCGCGTCGGCGCCCACGGCGAGGGCGAAGAGGCCGAGGTAGACGGGCCAGAACGGCCACAGGCGGGAGTGGACGGCGATCGGCAGCAGGGCGACGGGGAGCCCGCACGCCGCGACCGCGATGCAACGCCGGGTGGGATGCACGCGCGCCGCCGTGCTCGCCCGCGGCCCGCGCGTCAGCGCGGCGCCCGCACCTCGGCCGACACCTGGTCGAGCACCTGGTCGACGCCCACGCCGTCGACCTCGGCGCTCGGCGCCAGCACCACGCGGTGGCGCATGAGGGGCTTCCACAGCGACTTGACGTCGTCGGGGATGACGAAGTCGCGCCCCTCCAGGACGGCGGCGGCGCGCGACGCCGCGGCGAGCATGTTGGCCGCCCGCGGGCTCGCGCCGTAGGCGAGCGCGGGGTGCGCGCGGGTGGCGCGCACGAGGTCGACGACGTAGGCGACCATCTCCTCCGCCAGCCGGAGCGCCGCCACCTCCCGGCGCGCCGCGCGGACGAAGGCGAGACCGCAGAGCGGCACCAGCCCGAGGGCGGCCAAGTCCGGCATCGTCGTCTGGTGGCCGTGGGAGCGCACCATGGCGAGCTCCTCGTCGCGCTCCGGATAACCGATGAGGAGCTTGAACAGGAAGCGGTCGAGCTGCGCCTCCGGCAGGGGATAGGTGCCCTCCTGCTCGATCGGGTTCTGCGTCGCCACCACCATGAAGCCGGGCGACAGCGGATGCGAGGTGCCGTCGATCGTCACCGTGCGCTCCTGCATCGCCTCGAGGAGCGCGGCCTGGGTCTTCGGCGGCGTGCGGTTGATCTCGTCGCCGAGCAGGAGCTCGGTGAAAACCGGGCCCTTGGCGAGGGTGAAGGCGCTGGTCTGAAAATTGAACAGGCTGGTGCCCAGGAGGTCGCCGGGCATGAGGTCGGGAGTGAACTGGATGCGCTTGAAGTCGAGCTCGACGGAGGCCGCGAAGCTCCGCGCGAGGAGCGTCTTGCCGGTCCCCGGCGGCCCTTCGAGCAGCAGGTGCCCCTCGGAGAGCAGGGCGATGAAGAGGAGCCGCACGGCCTCCTCCTGGCCGACCAGCGCGCGGCCGATGCTCCGCTGGAGCGCCGTCCCCAGCTCACGGATCTCGTCGATCGCCATCCGTCATCTCCAGGCGCCAGCGGTGGATCGCGCGCGCCAGCTCGAGGTCCGAGCCCTCGGGATTCCGCACCCGGAACTCGAGCGCGGCCAGGCTCATGCCGAGCCGGCGCCCGTCCGAGATCCGCTGCAGGCGCTCGCGGGTCTCGCGCTCGCCGCGCTCGGAGCCCACGAAGAGCTCGCTCGCCACGGCCCGCACGGTCTGGCGATAGTAGCGCGCGAGGCTGTCGGCGGCATGGCCGCGCAGGCCGCGCGGGTCGCGCTCGGCGCCCGCGGCGAGCAGCCCCGCCGTGTTGTCGATGAGGGCCTGCTTGCCGGCGGGGAGGGCAGCGGCCGCGGCGGCGGGCTTGCCGAAGCGCGCCGCCCCGGCCCAGAGGACGATGGCGAGGAGGATCGCCGCCTGCGCCAGGACCAGCGCCAACGGAAAGCGGAAGAGCTCGGCGACGAGGCTGGTGGCGCGCTCGAAGCCGTGGATCGTCTCGTCGAAGACGACGCCGGTCGCGCCCAGGACCTGGACGAAGAGCGCCTGGACGATGGCGGCGTGGTCGCCGCGGGCGAGCCCGCGGTTGTTGAGCAGGTCGGGGTCGGCGACGACGAAGAGGTCGGGGCTGCCGAGCGCCAGCGGGTACCTCGCCACCAGCGCGCCGCCGCGGCAGCGGACGAGGGGGGTCATCTCGGGCGCCTCGGCGAGGAGCTGCGCCGGCGCCAGCTCGACGTCCAGGGCCCGCGCGTTCCAGGAGCAGCCGAGCGGCGCGCCGGGCGGGACGCGGACGACCTCGGCCGGCGCGACGTCCGAGGGCGCCAGGAGCGCCGCGAGCGGCCGGCGGACCGCCGCCGGCGGCAGCAGGCGCAGGGCGCCGACCCAGTCCGGCCGCCGCGCCAGCGGAGTGCCGGTCCACTTGGGGAGCACGAGGACCAGCGACGCCCGCTTGGCGCGCGACTCCTGGAGGAGCGCCAGCAGCCGGCGCGTGGGGTCGCCGGCGGCCAGAGCGGCGTCGGGCTCGGCGAGGAGGATGGGCCGCTCGCTTCCGCTGCCGAGCGCGGCGCGGGTCTCGCGCGACACCACGCCGAGGTCGAGCGCGGCGAGGAACTCGGCGAGGCCGCGGTAGCCGAGCACGCTCCGGCTGAAGCTGTTCGCCGTGGCGGTGGGCGGCCGGGAGAGGTCGCGTCCGAAGATGGTGAGGAGGAGAGCGGCCGAGAACGAGACCGCCGCGGCGACGACGATCCAGCGCAGGGTCGACGGGGAAAAGCCGCCGGGGAGCTCGGGGCGCGGCGCGTCCACGGCTACTCCTGCCTCCCGAAGACGGCGCGGAAGCAGGCGAGGCTCGCGTCGAAGCCCTGGCGGTCGACCGCCGCGCCGCCGAAGAGCGAGCGCTCGACGGCGGCCACCAGCTCGCCGAAGGCGGCGCGGGCGCCGGGCTCGAGCGGCAGCGTCCGGGCGAGCTCGCGGCTGGTGCGCGAGGGGTCCGGAGGCTTGGACGAGCGCGCCGCGAGCTGGCGGATGGCGGCGAGGAGGAGGGCATGGACCGCCTCGGCGTAGCGCCCCTGGCCGGCCAGCCGGTGCGCGTCGCCGGCGGAGGTCTCGCCCGCGGCCGGCCGGGCGCTCCCCTCGACGCTCGGGCTGCTCGCAGCCGTCAGAGCCAGCGGAGCCCGGCGCCGCGCGCGCCGCAGGCCGGCCTCCTGGATCACCCAGGCGGCGAGGAGGGCGAGGAGCACTCCGGCGAGGATGTAGACGACGAGCGACGCGACGCCGGAGAGGGCGAAGAGGGGAGGGATCCGCCAGCGGGGTGCGGGGAGGCGCGCCGAGAAGGCCGGCGCCTGCGGGGCGGCGGGAGGCCCAGCGGTCGCCGGCGCGGCCTCCTGGAAGCGGGGATCGAGGAGGACCGCGCGGGCGCGCTCGCGGAGCGCACGGGGACCGAGCGCGCCGGAGCCGGCCGCGGCGCCCTCGCCGGCCGCGACGCCGACGGCTCCGGCGCAGACCGCGGCCGCGAGCAGGCCCGCGCGCGCGACCCTAATCGAAGACCGATGCCAGCTCTTGGACGTCAATGGATTCTTTGGCGCTGCGCAGTCGATAGTACATGACCGCCGCGGCGGAAGCGGTCAAGCCGGTGGTCAGCAGCGCGGCCCCGATTCCTCCCGCGTTCACCGCGAGCGCTCCTCTGCTGGCCAACCCGAGCTGCAGCCCGATCTGCAGGCCGAGGCTGATGAGCCCGACGACGAACAGGATGCTGAAGATCTCGCGCCGGTAGCCGTCGGTCAGCTCCGTGCTGCGGCGGAGGGCGCCGAATCCGCTCCGCTTCTCCTCGACCGCGACCGGCACCGTCACCGCCCAGCGCAGGGCGAGGAGGACCCCCGGCACGATGCAGAAGATGAATCCGATGCCGATGCCGATGCCGTTGAGGAGGGCGACGACGAACACCCTGCCGAGCGCCGAGAGCCCCACGCGCAAGCTGTCGCCGACGGAGGTCTCGTGCCCCCGGAGCTGCTGGTAGACGCCGTAGGTGACGGCGGCCGTCGCGAGCTGGGGGCTGACGATCGAGGCGAGGAGGTCGATGAGCTTGAAGATGGGAAGGCCGGGGCTGAGCGCGGTGAGGGCGAGCGGCGCCAGCACGCCGAAGAGGATGCGCGGCGAGTGGGCGACCAGGGAGATGAGGAGGAAGGGGAGGAAGTTCGCCCTGTAGATCGCGAAGCTCTCGGAGAGGATGGGGCCACTGCGGAAGGCGCTGCCCCCGCTCGCGGCCGGCGCCGGAGTGGCGCCATACGGCCCGGCGGAGCGATCGGCCTCGAGGGAGGCGGTCCCGTCGGCGGGCTCGTCCTGGACCTCGCCGGCAGGCGAGGTGCCCTCCAAGGCGGTCGTTGCGGGCGACGCGCCGGCGTAGGAATCGGGTCCCCGGTAACGGCTGAAGACGACGCCGCACCGCGCGCACTCGGTCTCCTCGAGTTGCTCGAAGCCACACCGCGGACAGATCAATCCGTTCCTCCCGTGCCTCGCCGTCTACGGAGAGTGACGAGCGGGCCGTTTCCATTTCGGCGGCGGCGGCCATGATGACACGTCCCAGGTTCGAGAGCCGACGGGGGGATGATCCTCTCGCCCGGCACGAGAGTCTCCCGGGTGCCGCGAGAGACCGCCAGGCACTGCGGAGAGCTTAGACCGGCTGCGTGAGACGCTTACGCTCGGCGCGAGAAGATCTCACGCAGCGCGATAGCCTTACACGGAGCGTGAGAAGCTCTCGCGCGGCCAGATGAGCTTGGGACGGGCTCGCGAGAGCTTGTCGCGCGCCGTGTAAGGCTATCGCGCCGCGTGTAAGGCTATCGCGGCCCGTGTAAGGCTATCGCGCAGCGTGCAAGCGTCTCACGACGATGTGCAAGCCTATCGCGGCGTGTGTAAGCCTATCGATCGAGGCGGTTGGCCTTGGACGGGCCCGAGCGCCATGCGTACGTCAGCCTTTCACTGCGTCCCCTCCCGCTCCGTCGGGGACCGCCCGCCGCTGATCCCTCGGGCCTCTAACGCGCCGCCGGCGCGCCGCTCCTCGACCATTCGAGCGTGGACCTGATCTGTCCGGCCTCGTCGCCGGGCGCCAGGCGCAGGGTGGCGTTCCAGGTTCGGCCTTCGTCGTCCTTGAAGGTCCAGTCGTGCCTCGTAACACCCGCGGCGGCGCGGGTGGGGCCGGCGGAGATCCAGTGGGCGTGCGACTCGAGCTGCTTGCCGAGGCGCTCGGCGAGGGTCTCCGGCGCGAGGGTCGAGGTCACCAGACCCTCCATCCGCCAGTGGTCGAGGTCGCCCAGCGAGCTCACGTGCTGGTAGCGCACGTCGTCGCCCATCTCCAGGCTGCCGACCCAGCGGTCGGCGAGGTTGGCGCGCGCCCACTTGGAGTCCGGATGCCAGTCGTACTCGACGTGCAGCGCGATCTCCCGCGCCCTGGCTTCGCCCCTGAGCTTCTCGACGACGTGGAGGGCGCCTTCGATGCCGGAGGAGAGGCCGGCCGCGGTAACGATCTTGCCGTTGTCGACCCAGCGCTTGTCGCGCACGATGCGCGCCTTCGGCGCCGCGGCCTTGAGGTCGTCGATGAGGCCGTGGAAGGTGGTGGCGGTGAGCCCGTCGAGGAGGCCGGCCCTGGCCAGCCAGAAGGCGCCGTTGCAGACCGAGAGGACGATCTCCGACTGCGCGCTCCGCCGCTTGACCCAGTCGACGATGCGCGCGTCGGACACGTCCACGTTGCCGCCGGGAAGGACGAGGACGCCGGCCGCCGGCGCATGGGCGAAGTCGTAGGCGGGCACCACCTTCATCCCCATCGCCGTGGTGATCGGCGCGGCGGTCGGCCCGACGGTGAACACCGTCAAGCCAGCCTGGCCGAAGATCTCGTAGGGGGCCGTGTAGTCGACGATCTGCACGCCGTCGAAGACCAGGATCGCCACCGCGTGGACGCTGGCGCGGGGCACCAGGTCCATGCCGCACTGCGGGCACTTGCCGGGATGATCGAAGACCTGGGCGTGCTCGGGCATGGGACAGACGTACCCGGTCCCGCCGGCGGGGGCCTTGGGCGGCGCGGAGCACGCCGGCGCGGTCAGCAGCAGGGCGAGCGGCAGCAGGATGGCAGCCATGAGCGGCAGTCGGATCGGCAGTCGGCTCATGAGGACCTCCGCGCCGCCGGCGCGCCGCTCCGCGCCCACTCGAGGGTGGTCTTGAGCTCTCCGGCCGTGGCGCCGGGCGCCAGGCTCAGGGTGGCGTTCCAGGGCCGCCCCTGATCGTCCTTGAAGCTGAAGTGGCGGGTGGCGACGCCGGCGGCGATGCGGGTGGGGGGGGCGGCGGTCCAGCGCGGGCGCGCGGCGAGCTGCTTGCCCAGGCGGTCGGCGAGGACCTCCGGCGCGAGGGCCGTGGTCGCCAGGCCTTCCATCCGCCAGTGGTCGGCGTCGCCGAGCGAGCTCAGGGCCCGGTAGCTCACGCCGTCGCCGAGCTGGAGATCGGCGACCCAGCGGTCGGCCAGATTGGCGCGGGCCCACTTGGACTCGGGGCGCCAGTCGTACTCGATGTGGAGGGCGACCTCGCGCGCCTGGTCGGCGCCGCTCAGCTTCTCGACCACGTGGAGGGCGCCCTCGATGCCGGAGGAGAGGCCGGCCGCGGTGACGATCCTGCCGTTGTCGACCCAG
>DATBQN010000037.1:0-7319 GCA_036560825.1 Thermoanaerobaculia bacterium | reverse complement strand
TGCGAACCGGGACGACCCGCGGGCGGCGTTCAACGCCCTCTTCAAGTAACCGGCCCTACTGCGCCGGCCCCTTCTTCCAACCCTTCCAGCCCGGCCCCCGCACCACCCTTCCGGCGGCGGCGCCGGTCGGCTCGCCGTCGTTCAGCACCTGGACGCCGTTGACGAGGACCTGGCGCACGCCGGTGGCGTACTGGTGCGGTTTCTCGTAGGTGGCGTGATCGGCGATCGCGGCGGGATCGAAGACGACGACGTCGGCGTAGTAGCCGGGCGCCAGGCGCCCGCGGTGGTCGAGCTTCAGGTTCTCCGCCGGGAGCGAGGTGAGCTTGCGGATCGCCTCGGCGAGCGGGACCACCTTCTCGTCGCGCACGTAGCGGCCGAGGAGGCGCGCCACGTTGCCGTAGGCGCGGGAGTGGCTGTTGGATCTCAGGAAGACTCCCTCGGTCGACGGCGCCGCCTCGTCGGAGCCGAAGCTCACCCAGGGGAGGGGGATCTCGCGGCGGATGTTGTCCTCCGAGATGAGGAAGTAGATCGTCCCCACCCGGCTGTCGTCCTCGACGACGAGGTCCATGGCAGTCTGCGCCGGCGACTTGCCGCGCAGCTTCGCGATGGCCGCGAGGGTCTTGCCGGTGAGCGGCTTGAGCGCCTCGCTCTTGAAGGCGGCGAGGAGGATGTTCTCCGGCCCGACGGCGAGGAAGAGGTTCTCCCAGGCGTCCGTCGGCGTCGTCATCTCGCGCTCGACGCGGGCGCGGACGGCGGGGTCGGCGAGGCGCTTCCTCCAGGCCTCGAGCCCGCCCTCCTGCACCCAGGGCGGCATCGAGGCGTCGAGGCCGGTGGCGCCGGCGGTGTAGGTGTACATGTCCGCCGTGACGTGGAGGCCCTGGGCGCGCGCCGCCTCGACGCGCGCGATCGCCGCGTCGAGCTTGCCCCAGTTCGGACGGCCGGCGGCCTTCAGGTGATAGATCTCGGCCGGCACGCCGGCCCGGCGGGCGATCGAGACGAGCTCGTCGATCGCCTCGAGGAGGCGGTTCCCCTCGCTCCGCATGTGCGAGATGTACATGCCGCCGTAGCGGCCGGCGACCTTGGCGAGCTCGACCAGCTCGTCGGTCCGGGCGTAGAAGGCGGGGGCGTAGATGAGCGAGGAGCCCACGCCGAGCGCCCCTTCCTCCATCGCCTGGGCGACCAGGGCGCGCATGCGCTCGAGCTCCGCCGGCACCGGCGGCCGGTCGGCGTAGCCCACCTCGTGGACGCGCACCGTCGTGGCGCCGACGAAGGAGGCGACGTTGACCGCGATGCCGCGGCGGACGACGTGGTCGAGGTACTCGCCGAGCGTCGTCCACGGGATGTCGTACCGGATGTCGCCCTCCTGGGCGAGCGCCTCCTTGCGCATCGCCTCGTTGAGCGGCCCCATCGACCAACCCTCGCCCATCACCTCGAGCGTCACCCCCTGGCGCAGGTCGCTCTGCGCGCGGCCGTCCGCGAGGAGCGACTCGTTCGCCCAGGAGAGCATGTTGACGAAGCCGGGAGCCACCGCGAGGCCGCGGGCGTCGATCTCGCGGCGTCCCTTCGCCGCGCCGAGATCTCCCACGGTGGCGATGCGGTCGCCGTCGATCGCCACGTCGACGCTCGCCGGCGCGCCGCCCAGGCCGTCGTAGACGGCGCCGCCGCGGATCACGACGTCGTGGACGGGCTCGGTGGCCGGCGGGGGCGGCGCGGCGAGCGACGCGGGGGCGACGATCGTGGCGACCACGATGGTCGCGACGATTGCGAGGCGCTGGCGGTCGGCGGTCATCGATCCGCTCCCCGTCAACGGCGCAGGCGGGCCCAGATCTTGAGCGGCTGCTTGCTCGCCGCTAGCTTCTGGACCGCCGCCGAGTCGAGGTCCCACACCAGGGTCTGCCCGTCGCGCCGGGTGGCGTTCGAGTCGACCACCGTGAACGGCGTGGTGAGGCGGAAGCGCAGGTGCAGCCCCTGGAAGATCTGGTCGATCGTCTTCTGCGCCTCCGGCGTGGGCGGCGCGTCGCCGCCGCCGCCGACCTGCGAGCCGGCCTCGGAGACGGGGTTGCCGAGCTGGGTCGAGAGGAGCAGCGTCTTGCCCTCGTCCACCAGCTTGAGCGCGGCGAAGGGCTGATCGAAGAGCGTCGGCTTGCCCGGGCCCGGCGCCGCCTCGTCCTTCTTGGCCTCGCGGATCTGCGCCAGCTTGTTGAGGTCGTCGAAGGCGAAGCGGAAGTGGGCCTTCATCTTGAGGTCCTTCGCGTCGTCGACTCCCGCGTCGATCAGGCGGACGCCGGGGGGCAGGCTCTTCTCGATGTCCTCCCGCTTCGGCGCGCTGGGGCCCTTCGAGGGGTCCTTCTTCTGCTGGTCGATCATCTCCTGGCGCGCCTTGGCGATCTCGGCGGGAGTGGGGTCGCCGGTCTTCCCCTCCATCCCGCGCGACATCATGAGCATCGGCACGACCATCGCCCCCATGTCGACGGTGACGTCGAGCCCCGCCTTACCGGAGAGGTTGCGGTCGAGATCGATCGACTCCTCGATGTCGAAGCAGCCGGCGAGGAGGAGGCCGGCGAGGCCGGCGACGCCGGCGAGGAGAGCGGCGGGTAGGCGGAGCGTTCGCATCGGGATCTCCTCCTGGGGAGATGGCCGCCGCGGGGCGGCAGCGGAGGCACGGCGTGCGACGACGAAGCGGAGGCGAGTCTACCAGGCTACACTCCACTCCATGCTCGACCTGGGCGGCGGCGTGGCGATCCCCGACGAGGACCTCTCGTTCGCCACCTCGCGGAGCGGCGGCCCCGGCGGGCAGAACGTCAACAAGGTCGAGACGCGGGTGACCGTGCGCTTCGACCTCGCGCGCACGGCGGCGCTCGGCCCCGAGCAGAAGGAGCGCGTGCGCGAGCGGCTGGCGACGCGCATCACCCGCGGCGGCGTCCTCCACGTCACCTCCCAGCGGCACCGCAGCCAATCGGCGAACCGCGACGCGGCCGTCGAGCGCCTGGGCGAGCTGCTCCGCGCGGCGCTCGCCCCCGAGGCGCCGAGGAAGCCGACCCGGCTCCCGCGCGCCGCCCGCCGCCGGCGGCTCGAGGACAAGCGCCGGCGCGGCGAGACGAAGCGCCTGCGCGGGCTCCTGCCCGAAGGCTGAGCGGCCCTGAGATAAGATCGAACACGGTCTCTCTCCTATGCCAACGGGATTCAACGCGTCCGACCTCGAGGCGGTCCGCCGGGCGGTCGCCGCGGCGGAGGCCGAGAGCGCCGGCGAGATCGTGCCCTACGTCGTCGCGGCGAGCGATCCGTATCCGGGCGCCGCCTGGAAGGGGGCGACCTTCGGCGCGCTCCTCGCGGCGCTCCTCGCCTGGGCCGTCGTTCGCTGGGGCGACTTCTGGGGCGGCCAGCTCTTCTGGATCGCCCTGCCCGCCGCGGCGGGCGCCGCGCTCGGCTTCCTCGCCGTCCACCTGCTGCCGCCGCTCCGCCGCCGGCTCGCCGGCGCCGAGCTGATCGACCTGCGCACCCGCCGGCGCGCCGCCGCCGCGTTCGTCGAGCAGGAGGTCTTCGCCACCGCCGACCGCGTCGGCATCCTCCTCTTCCTCTCGCTCTTCGAGCGTCGAGTGGTCGTGCTCGCCGACAGCGGCATCCACGCCCGAGTGGGCGAAGGGGAGTGGGACGCGATCGTGGCGCGGATGGTGGCGGGCATCCGCCGCGGCGAGACCGAGGCGGCGCTCGTCGCGGGCGTGCGGGAGTGCGGCGATCTCCTCGCCCGTGACGGCTTGCCGCGCCGGCCGGGCCGCGGCAACGAGCTCGCCGACGACCTGCGCCAGGAGCCGCGATGAACGGGCTGCGCAGGCTCGCGCTCGCCGCGGCTCTCCTCGCCTTTGCCTGCCCGGCGTTCGCCGACAAGGCCGTTCCCTTCCTGTCGGGACGGGTCGTCGACGAGGCCGGCATGCTGTCTCCGGCGGCCAAGCAGCGCATCGAGGCGAAGCTCGCCGGGGTCGAGCGGCAGACCGGCGACCAGATCGCCGTGCTCATCGTGCCGAGCCTCGACGGCGAGCCGCTCGAGGACTACTCGGTCAAGGTGGCGCAGACCTGGAAGCTCGGCCAGAAGGGGAAGGACAATGGGCTGCTGCTCCTCATCTCGCGCGACGACCGCAAGATGCGCATCGAGGTGGGCTACGGCCTGGAGCCGAAGCTGACCGACCTCCAGAGCCACCAGATCCTCGACGACGTGATCCGCCCGCGCTTCCGGCAGGGCGACTTCGACGGCGGCGTCGAGCAGGGGGTGGACGCGATCCTCAAGGTGCTCGGCGGGCAGCCGCTGCCGCCGTCCCCGGCGCCCTCGCCGAGCGCCGGGTTGCCGGCGGGCGGGCGCGTCCTCTTCCTGCTCCTCTTCGTCGTCGTGATCGGCAGCTTCTCATCGATCGCGGTGGCCAGCCGCGGCTGCCAGAGCTGGTTCCTCTACGCCTTTCTGTCGTCCTTCTATTTCGTCTTCCCCCTCGCCTTCGCCGGCCCGGTAGTGGCATTCGCCCTGCTCGGCATCTGGCTGGTCGGCTTCCCGATCCTCAAGCTTCTCGTCGGCAAGCGCGGCGGCCCCTCCGCGACCGGTCGCGGCGGCGGCTTCTGGGGCGGCCTCGGGGGCTTCGGGGCGGGGGGCTGGGGCGGTGGCGGCTGGGGAGGAGGAGGCTTCTCCGGCGGCGGGGGCTTCTCCGGCGGCGGCGGGAGCTTCGGCGGCGGCGGGGCCTCGGGCGGGTGGTAATCGGAAGTCGGCCGGGCGCGTCGCCCGGCCGACTCATCATCTCCAATCGCTAGGGAAGCTCTGCGGCGGCTAGGACAGCCCGCTCGCCTGGAGGTTGTGGACGCTGCGGAACTCGTCGGAGCCGACGATCGTCTGCACCTGCGTGCTGAGGCCGTAGCGGCGCAGCGATTCGACGGCGCCGCGGAAGCCGGGGTCCTGGATCATCAGGTCCTCGTCCGTCCCGGTGCGGCCGAGGAGGCCGCGGTAGAGCTCGCCGGCGACGTGCCGGGTGGGCTGTCCGGCGAAGACGCGCCGGGCGTCGGCCTCGCGCGCCAGCTCGGCGGCCACCTGCTGGATGCCGGAGTAGCCGTTCCGGTAGATCAGCCGGACGTCGTCCTGGGCGCGCTGCGAGCGCAGATCGTCGCCGAGGAGCGAGCGGTAGAGGGTGCCGGCGACGTCGCGCGCCGCCTGCAGGCGCGAGTCGTTGCCGGTCACCGGCGTCGAGGTCGGAGCGTTGCCGCCCATCTGGAAGGTGATGCGGCCCTCGGTGAAGCCGCCGCGCATGGCGTAGCGCCGGTCGGTGACCTTGTAGCCGAGGGCGGCGAGGCCGTTGCCGTAGTTGCTGACGCCCTTGACCTCGACCCAGTTGGCGCCGCTGCGCCCGAGGGCGATCGAGCTGCGGTTGGTCACCTGGAAGAAGCTGGCGTCGACCGGCACTTGAGCGCCGCCCGCCGCGGTGCCGACGAGGCTCGCTCGCGCGGTCTCGCCGACGGCGAGCGGGACGGACTCGGCGGGCTTGATGCCGTAGTACTGCGGCCCGCGCCCCTCGTGGCGGTTCTCCACCTGGACGCGCAGGTTGATGACCTCGATCGCGGCCGTCGCCGGTGCCGCCGGCAGGGCGGCGACGATGCCGAGGGCGGCTATGCAGAGCGTCGCGAAGCGTTGTGATGTGCGTTTCATAGGGATCTCTCCTCTGTCTCCTTGGTTTGCTCCGTCTTCGCCTCCCTGCAGTGCAAAGAGCCCGCCAACTCGTCTTACCCCTCGATCCGGCGAGCTCGTCCTCGCCAGAGGACGCGCGACGCCTTGATGCGCGGGCGAGCGTCGGGTCTTTGGTACACTAGCCAGAACTTGCTCCAGACGATCGTTTGACTCTCATGGCGGACCGGACAGAGAACGCCCTCTCCGCGGAGGAGCTCCGGCTCTTCGAGGACCGCATCGCGCGCGGTCTCCGGGAGCGCCCCCTTCGCCTCGACACCGTGGTGCACCGCACCGAGGTGAGCGGTCTCGTCGGCCGGGTGGGGGAGGCGAGCTTCTACGAGCTGCTGGCGATCGGCCCGGGCGCCTCGGTGCAGGAGATCCACGACGGCTACGAGCGGCTGGCCCGCCTCGTCCACCCCGTCCACGCGGGAGAGCTCGGTCTCACCGGCAAAGAGGGGGTGCTGAGGCTCCTCTTCGAGCGCGCCACCGAGGCCTATCTCACCCTCTCTCATCCCGACCGCCGCAAGCGCTACGACCGCGAGCTCGGCGGCCGGCTGTGGAGCGGCGAGACGGCCGGCGACGCGCGGAACGAGGAGGGGCAGCAGGTGGCGAAGCGCTACTTCCGCAAGGCGCAGGTGCTCGCCGCCTCCGAGGAGTACCACCTGGGGATCGAGCTCCTGGTGCAGGCGGTGCGCATGGATCCGCGGGGCGAGTACTACGCCCTCCTCGGGCAGCTCCAGGCGAAGAATCCGCTCTGGCTGCGCCACGCCGCGGAGAACCTCGACCGCGCCATCGAGCTCGGCACCGGCGACCCGGGGCTCGCCGCGGCGCGCGACGCCGTGCGCGCCCAGATGGCGGCGGCGGAGCAGGCGCACGAGGGCGACGGCGGTTCGCCCGGCGGCAAGCGGCGGCTGTTCGGCCGCCGGTAGCGGGCCGCTCGCCCGCATCGACTACAATCCCTCTCGAGACCCCCGGGCGGTCGCCCCGCGGCCGGCTCGCCGGCGCGCGGGGAGGAAAGTCCGAACTCCCACGGGCAGCATGCTCGCTAACGGCGAGGCGCGGCGACGCGACGGAAAGTGCAACAGAGAGCAGACCGCCCGGCTCCTTCGGGGGCCGAGCAAGGGTGAAACGGTGCGGTAAGAGCGCACCGCTCCTCCGGCGACGGCGGAGGCATGGCAAACCCCATGCGGAGCAAGACCAAATAGGGGAGCGGACCGGCGGGCTGCCCGTCCCGCTCCGCCGAGTCAGCGGCGGACCGCTTCCGGGTAGGTTGCTCGAGGCCGGCGGCAACGCCGGTCCCAGAGGAATGACCGCTACCCGGCCTCGGCCGGGGAGACAGAATTCGGCTTATGGGGGTCTCGTTTTTTAGGAACGGAACCGGTTCGGCGCGGGGGTAGGCCGGCTGGCTTAGGCATAGTCTCACTTCATGCGATCTGTACGGCGTCGATCCCATGCCCCTCCCCGGCCCTCCCCACGGGGAGGGAGCAGGACGCCTCCGGCGATCGAATGGGACACTGAACGGTCGAGGTGCCCCGGCCGGGTATCGCCTCCAACTGGTACGCCGTGATCCGATCGGCCGTCCTTCCGCCTGCCGTGGGGCCCGGCGATCGCGTCGGGGTGGCGG
>DATBQN010000036.1:0-12434 GCA_036560825.1 Thermoanaerobaculia bacterium | reverse complement strand
AGGCTGCCGGGGCCCGTGTACCCGGCGTCCGCCTCGATGGCGTGCCCGAGGGTATGGCCGAAGTTCAGCAGCCGGCGCTCGCCCCCCTCCTCGGGGTCGCGCTCGACGACCCCGATCTTGGCGGCCGCGGCCGCCGAGGCGATCGGCGCGAGCACGGCGGGGTCGCCGGCGAGGAGCGGCTCCAGGTCCTCCTCGATCCGCGCCAGCAGCCCGACGTCCAAGAGCGCCGCCATCTTGATCGCCTCGACGAGGCCCGCGCGCAGCTCCTCGCGGGGCAGGGTGGCGAGGAAGCCGGTCTCGGCGACCACCATCTCCGGATGGCGGAAGAGGCCGACCGCGTTCTTCCCCTCCGGCAGGTCGACGGCGGTCTTGCCGCCGATCGCGGCGTCCACCTGGGCGAGGAGGGTGGTCGGCATCTGGACGCAGGCGATGCCGCGCAGGAAGCACCCCGCGACGAAGCCGCCGAGGTCGCCGGCGCTGCCGCCCCCGAAGGCGATCAAACGGCTGTCGCGCTTGCCGCCGGCGCCCGCCATCTCGCGCCACAGCCCCTCCGCGGTCGCCACCGTCTTCGCCGCCTCGCCCTCGGGCGCGGTGAGGACGAGCCAGCGCGCCGCCGCGGCGGCGAGGGGCTCGAGAGCCGCCCCGTGGAGGGCGAGGACGTTGGGCGTCGAGAGAAGGAAGACCGTGCGCCCGGCGACCCACCCCTCGAGGTGCGCCCGCGCCTCGGCGAGCGCCCCCTCCCCGATGAGGATCGGAGTCGTGCCGCCGGGGTGGCGGAGGGCGAGGTGGGCGAGGTGGGTCAAGACCCGCCCGGCGGCTTCTCCGGCTTCTCACCCAGAACCGCGATCCCGAGCTGGGCGAGCTGCCGGGCATCGACCGTCGAGGGGGCGTCGGTCATCAGATCGGAGGCCTTGGTGGTCTTGGGGAAGGCGATGACCTCGCGGAGCGACGAGGCGCCGGCGAGCATCATCACCAGGCGGTCGAGGCCGAGGGCGATGCCGCCGTGGGGCGGGGCGCCGTAGCGCAGGGCCTCCAGGAAGAAGCCGAAGCGCGCCTCGGCCTCCTCGGGGGCGATGCCCAGCACGCCGAAGACCCGGCTCTGCAGCTCGGGGTCGTGGATGCGGATGGAGCCGCCGCCGAGCTCGAGGCCGTCGAGCACCACGTCGTAGGCGCGCGAGCGGACGGCGCCCGGGTCGCTCTCCAGGCGGTCGAGGTCGCGCGGGTCGGGGCTGGTGAAGGGGTGGTGCGTCGAGTCCCAGCGCGCCTCCTCGGCGTTCCATTCGACGAGCGGGAAGCCGGTCACCCAGAGGAACTCGTGCCTTCCCTCAGGGATCAGCCGGTAGTGCCTGGCGAGCTCCAGACGGAGGGCGCCCAGCGCCGCCGCGGTCGTCCTCTCCGGCCCCGCGGCGAGGAGCGCGATGCCGCCCTCCTCGAGGCCGAGCGCCGCCGCCGCCGCCTCGAGCTCCCCCGCCGAGAGGGCGCTCTTCACCTGGAAGGCGAGCTCGCCGCCGCGCCGGCGGAGGGTCAGCACGCCGGCCGCGTCGTAGCGGCGCGCCAGCTCGGCCCAGCCGTCGACGTCCTTGCGGCTGGCGTCCGCCGCACCGGCGGACGCCGGCACGGCGAAGCCGCGCACGACGCCGCCCGCCGCCACCGCCTCCCGGAAGCCGCGGAAGCCGCTCTCCCCGAGGAGCGGCGAGAGGTCGGCGATCTCGAGGCCGAAGCGGCGGTCGGGGCGGTCGATCCCGTAGCGCAGGAGGGCCTCGGCGTAGGTGAGCCGGGGGTAGCGCGCGGGAGGATGGATGCCGGCGAGCGGGAAGATCTCCGCGAAGAGCCCCTCGACGAGGGCGAATACGTCCTCCTCGGTGGGAAACGACATCTCGACGTCGATCTGGGTGAACTCCGGCTGGCGGTCGGCGCGCAGGTCCTCGTCGCGGAAGCAGCGCGCGATCTGCACGTAGCGCTCGAGGCCGGCCACCATGAGGATCTGCTTGAAGAGCTGCGGCGACTGCGGCAGGGCGTAGAAGCTCCCGTGGTGGACGCGCGAGGGGACCAGGTAGTCGCGCGCCCCCTCCGGCGTCGAGCGGGTGAGGATCGGCGTCTCGACGTCGACGAAGCCGCGCGCGTGGAAGTAGTTGCGCACGGCGAGCGTGACGCGGTCGCGGAGCAGCAGGTTGCGCTGCAGCTCCGGCCGCCGCAGGTCGAGGTAGCGGTAGCGCAGGCGCGTCTCCTCGGCCGACTCGATCTTGCCGTCGAGCGCGAAGGGGGGCGGCTCGCAGCGCGCCAGCACCGCCGCGCGCCGCGCGATCACCTCGAGGCCGCCGGTGGGGAGATCGGGGTTGGCGTTCTCGGGCGCGCGGGCGGCCACCTCGCCTTCCACCTCGACCACCCACTCGGCGCGCACCGGCGCCAGGGCGGCCGCCGCCGCCGCTTCCTCCTCGGGCTTGACCACCACCTGGACGACCCCGCTGCGGTCGCGGAGGTCGAGGAAGATCACCCCGCCGTGATCGCGGCGGCGCTGCACCCAGGCCTGCAGCAGCACCCGGCGGCCGAGGTCGGCCGCCGTCAGGCCGCCGCCGCCGCGCCGCGCCATCCTCTCCGTCCCTGCCGTCTCCGCGCTCACCATCCGTCGCCTCCCAGGGCCTCGCGATACTGGTCTTTCAACGCCACGTAGCGGTCGCGGGTCTCGGCGATCCGCCGCGTCTCCTCGGGGGTGAGCGGCCGCGCCACCCGCGCCGGGACCCCCAGCGCGAGGTGCCCGGCGGGCACCCGGTGTCCCGGCGCCACGACGGCCCCCGCCCCCACCTGCGCCCCCGCCTCGACCACCGCCCCGTCGAGCACCCGCGCGCCGATGCCGACGAGCGCGCCGTCCTCGATCGTGCAGCCGTGGAGGACCGCCTGGTGGCCGACGACCACCCCGGCGCCGACCGTCAGCGGGTGCCGCTCGTGGGTGACGTGGAGCACGGCGCCGTCCTGGACGTTGGTCGCCGCGCCGATGCGGATCCAGTGGACGTCGCCGCGGGCCACGGTATGGAACCAGAAGGAGACGTCGTCGCCGGCGAGCACGTCGCCGATCACCTGCGCGCCGGGCGCCAGGAACACCCGCGCCCCCAGCCGCGGCAGGCGACCCGCGTAGGGGTGGACCGGCATGCGCCTACTTCGGCGCCGGCGGCTTCGGCGCCGCCGGCGGGTTCTTGGCCGGGCGGACCGAGAAGATCACCCGCTCGAAGGTCGGCCGGAGCTCGGCGAAGCGGTCCTTCCTGGCGCTGCCGATGAAGTCGACGCTGGTCTTCGACAGCGGCAGCTTCAGGGTGAGCGAGCTCCGCGCCTGCGCTCCCTCGCCGCTCTCCATCTGCACCAGGACACCCTTGACGCCGCCGACCTCGCGCACCTCGACGAGGGGCGCCGACCAGCTCGCGTCGGCGGCGTCGTTCGCCTTGATCGACTCGACGATCGCCGCCGGATCGGCCAGCGACACGCGGCTGATGCGCACGTAGACGAGGCGCGGGTCGTCCGGCGGCTGGGCGTCGACCGGGCCGAGCCAGAGCCCGGGCGAATCCTTGGACTGGTGGACCTGCCACTCGGCGGGGATCTCGACGGTATAGGGGAAGGGCTTCCCGGCGCCGCCCGGCAGCTCGATCCGGTGGTAGCCCGCGCTGCCCGTGGTGGCGAGGCCGGCGAGGTTCTGCGGCGGAGGCGTCGCGGGCTGGGCCGAGAGAGCGGACGGCGAGGCGAGGACGGTCACGAGGACCGCCGTCGAGACGGCGATGCCCGTGACGGCGGCGACAACGAGCGGAGACCTCTGCGACATGATGGAGCGCTCCCAGGTGGTGAGACGGCCGGGCCGGAGCGTAGCGCGCCGGCCGGAGCCGGAAGCATGGCATAAAATCCGCCGGTGACAAACGCCGCGCCCGGAGAGCCCGGGGGAGAGTCCTCCGTGCCGACCGTCGACGTGGTGATCCCGGCGCTCGACGAGGAGGCCTCGCTCCCCCTCGTCCTGGCGGCCCTAGCCGGCCTGCCGCGCCCGGTCCGCCGGGTGGTGGTGGCGGACAACGGCTCCGCCGACGGCACGGCGCGGGTGGCGGCCGCGGGCGGGGCGATCGTCGTCGCGGCGCCGCGAAGGGGCTACGGCAGCGCCTGCCTCGCCGGGCTCGACCACCTGCGGCGCCACGGCCCGCCGGAGGTCGTCGTCTTCGTCGACGCCGACTACTCGGACCACCCCGAAGAGCTGCCGCGGCTGGTCGAGCCCCTCCTCGCCGGCGACGCGGACCTCGTCATCGGCTCGCGCGTCCTCGGCCGCCGCGAGCGCGGCGCCCTCCTTCCCCAGGCGCGGGCCGGCAACCTCGTCGCCTGCCTCCTCATCCGCCTCCTCTACGGCCACCGCTACACCGACCTCGGCCCCTTCCGCGCCGCGCGCTGGGAGGCGCTCGAGCGGCTGGGGATGTCCGACCCCGACTTCGGCTGGACCGCCGAGATGCAGGTCAAGGCCCTGGCCGCCGGCCTGCGGGTGGCCGAGGTGCCGGTCTCCTACCGCCGGCGCCTCGGGGTCTCGAAGATCACCGGCACCGTCTCCGGCACCCTCCGCGCCGGCTATAAGATCCTCTGGACCGTGCTCCGCTACAGCCGATGAACGAGCCCCTGCGATCGACCACCGAGATCGAGGTCCGGTACGCCGAGACCGACCAGATGGGAGTCGTCCATCACGCCAACTACGTCGTCTGGTTCGAGCTCGCGCGGACCCATCTCTGCGCCCTCTCGGGCTACCGCTACGCGGACATCGAGGCGATGGGCTACCTCCTCATGGTGACCGGAGTCGAGATCCGCTACCGCCGCCCGGCGCGCTACGGCGAGACGGTCGCCGTCATCTGCTGGGGAGAGCGGCTGCTGAGCCGCGGCGTCCGCTTCGCCTACGAGGTCCGCCGCGGCGGCGATCTCCTGGCGACCGGCGCCACCGACCACATCTGGATCGAGGCCTCGACCGGCCGTCCCTGCCGTACGCCGGAGCCCGTCCGCGAGCCCTTCCGCCGCATGGCCGGGCTGGAGGGCGCGGAGGAGGGCGACTAGGCGGCCGCTTCGATCCGCGGGCTCCCCGGAGCCGTACTTCCTGGCGGAATGGAAAAGGAGACTCGCGCGATGAAACCGACATCCCTTCGCACCGCGGCGCTCGCCGCGTCGCTTCTAGCGGTCGCCGTTACCGGCGCGGTCGGCGCGGCGATCGCTCACGCCGCCCCGCCGGCGAAGGCGGCCCCGCAGGCAGCTCCCACGAGGGCCGCCTCTCCGGCGCCCGCCCTCGTCGTCTTCACCGACAAGGTCAACAAGACCGACGCCGAGTGGAAGAGGATCCTCACCCCGGAGCAGTACCGCATCCTGCGCCAGGCGGGGACCGAGATCGCCGGGACGGGCCCCTACCTCGAGAACCACGCCAAGGGCGTCTACCGCTGCGCCGCCTGCGGCCAGCTCCTCTTCAGCTCCGACACCAAGTTCGAGTCCGGCACCGGCTGGCCGAGCTTCTGGAAGCCGTTCTCGCCGCGGAGCATCGTCACCAAGAAGGACTCCACCCTCGGCATCGAGCGCACCGAGGTCCTCTGCAGCCGCTGCGGCGGACACCTCGGCCACGTCTTCGACGACGGCCCGCCGCCGACGGGCCTGCGCTATTGCATGAACGGCGCGGCGCTGAGGTTCGAGGCGGTCAAGTGACCGTTCTCATCGCTGTTAGGATGACAATATGAGCGAGAAGAGCACCCCTGCTGCGACAGAGAAGGTGGTCAAGACCGATGCCGAATGGCGCGCCCAGCTCACCCCCGAGCAGTACAAGGTGACGCGCCGGAAGGGCACCGAGCCGGCATTCGCCAACGCCTACCACGACAATCACGAGCCCGGCGTCTACCGGTGCATCGGCTGCGGCCAGCCGCTCTTCTCCTCCGACGCCAAGTTCGAGTCCGGCACCGGCTGGCCGAGCTTCTCGCAGCCGATCACCCCCGAGGCCGTCGACAGCAAGACGGACCTCAGCTTCTTCATGCGGCGGACGGAGTCCCTCTGCAGCCGCTGCGACGCCCACCTCGGCCACGTCTTCCCCGACGGCCCACCGCCCACGGGGCTCCGCTATTGCATGAACTCGGCCGCGCTCGACTTCGTGCCGGAGGAGAAGAAGGGCTAGAATCCATGCCGCGATGACGATGAGCGCGCGCGGCCGCCGCGGATCGGATCGATCCGCCCTCTCGGACCGCGCCATCTTCGCAACGCTCGCGGCGGTCGTCGCGCTCGCCCTCGTCTGGGCCGCCGCGCTCCCCGCCTCCGCCCAGGTCACGCTCGGCGGCGCGCTCCCCGCTCCGCTCCCGCTCTTCCCGCCGGACAACTGGTGGAACGTGAACGTGAGCGGCGCGCCGGTCGACCTCCACAGCACGGACTACATCAACTACATCGGCGCCGGCCGCGGTCTCCACCCGGACTTCGGCGGCGACGTCGATCCGAGCGACCCGCTCGCCGGGACCTACGGCTTCCCCTATATCGTCGTCCCCGGCAGCCAGCCGCTCGAGCCGGTGACCTTCGTCGAGTTCGACCCGCAGAGCGATCACGGCGCGCCCGGCCAGCCCGCCGGCTATCCGATCCCGGTCGAGGCCCGCACGCAGCCCAAGTGGATCGAGGGCGGCGCGCCGGGCGGCGGCGACGGCAACGACGACCACATGCTGATCATCGACCGCGAGCACCGGACCCTCTTCGAGCTCTACCACGCCCACTGGACCGGCGCCGGCTGGGAGGCGGGCTCGGGCGCCGTCTTCTCGCTCGACAGCGACGCGCGCCGGCCGGACACCTGGACGTCGGCCGACGCCGCCGGCCTCGCCATCCTCCCCGGCCTCGTGCGCTACGACGAGGCGTTCGGCAGCGGCCCCATCCGCCACGCGTTTCGTTTCACCGTGCGAGGGTCGAACGGCTACGTCTACCCCGCCTCCCACGACGCCGGCTCGTCGTCCGGCGCGCCGCCCATGGGAACGCGCCTGCGCCTCAAAGCGGCGAAGGACCTCTCGCACTACACCCCCGAGGTGCAGCGCATCTTCCAGGCGATGAAGACCTACGGCCTCATCCTCGCCGACAACGGCAGCGACATGTACGTCCAGGGCAGCTACGACACGCGTTGGAACAACGACGTCCTCAATCCGGCCTTCTCCTCGCTCCAGGCCGGCGACTTCGAGGTCGTCCAGCTCGGCTGGCAGCCGCCGGTCGGGTCCACGACCGCGGCGCTCGACTTCTACACCTTGACGCCCTGCCGCCTGCTCGACACGCGCAACGCGAGCGGCCCCTACGGCGGCCCGGCCCTGCCGCCCGGCGGCCAGCGCGTGATCGCCGCCGCCGGCCAGTGCGGCATCCCCGCCGGCGCTGGAGCGGTCGCCGTCAACGTCACCGTGGTCGCCCCGGCGGCGGTCGGCTACCTGCGCTTCTTCCCTGGCGACGCCCAGGCGCCGAACACCAGTACGATCAACTTCCGGCCCGGCCTGACGCGCGCCAACGGCGCCGTCCTCATGCTCGCCTCGAGCGGCAGCGGGGCGCTCGCGGTCGAGAACGACGCGGCCGCCTCGACGCACCTGCTCGTCGACGTCACGGGCTACTTCCGGTAAAACGACAAGGAGAGCGGATGGGAGCGCGCGGACACACGCGGTCGGACCTGCGGGCGATCGCCCACCGGGTGATGACCGAGCAGGGCCTCGAGCCCGACTTCTCGCCGGCCGAGCTCGCCGAGCTGGCCCGGATCTCCGGCCCGGCGTCGCCGGACGGCGCCGCCGGGGCGAGCCCGGCGCGCGATCTGCGCGCCCTCCTCTGGTCGTCGATCGACAACGACGACTCGCGGGACCTCGACCAGCTCGAGGTGGCCGCGGCCCTGCCCGCGGGCGGCACGCGGGTGATGGTCGCCATCGCCGACGTCGACGCGCTGGTCAAAAAGGGGAGCGCCATCGACGCCCACGCGCGCACCAACACGACCTCGGTCTACACCGCGGCCGAGATCTTCCCCATGCTCCCCGAGCGGCTGTCGACCGACCTCACCTCCTTAGCCGACGGCGAGGACCGCCTCGCCGTCGTCATCGACATGGAGGTCGAGACGGACGGCTCGCTCGCCGGCTCCGCGGTCTACCGCGCCTTCGTCCACAACCACGCCCAGCTCGCCTACCCGAGCGTCGGCGCCTGGCTCGAGGGCCATGGCCCGCTCCCCGCGGCGGCCGCGAAGGTGGCCGGGCTGGAGGAGCAGCTCAAGCTCCAGGACGCCGCCGCGCAGCGCATGCGGAAGCTCCGCTACGAGCGCGGCGCCCTCGGGCTCGAGACCATCCAGGCGCGCGCCACCTTCGACGGCGAGCTCATCACCGGCCTCGAGGCCGACCGGCCCAACCGCGCCAAGCAGCTCATCGAGGACTTCATGATCGCCGCCAACGGCTCCATCGCGGAGTTCCTCGAGGCGAAGCACCTGCCCTCGCTGCGCCGCGTGGTGCGCACGCCCAAGCGCTGGGACCGCATCGTCGAGCTCGCCGCCCGCTACCGGGAGCCCCTCCCCGCGGAGCCCGACTCCAAGGCCCTGGCCGAGTTCCTCGAGCGCCGCCGCCGGGCCGACCCCGAGCGCTTCCCCGACCTCTCGCTCTCCGTCGTCAAGCTCATGGGCGCCGGCGAGTACGTCGTCGACCCGCCGGGCGGCGAGGCGCCCGGGCACTTCGGCCTCGCGGTGCGCGACTACACGCACTCGACCGCCCCCAACCGCCGCTACCCCGACGTCATCACCCAGCGGCTGGTCAAGGCCGCCCTCGCCGGGGCGGCGGCGCCCTACGCCATCGGCGAGCTCGGCTCGCTCGCCACCCACTGCACCGACCAGGAGGACGCCGCCAACAAGGTGGAGCGCCGGGTGCAGAAGTCGGCCGCCGCGCTCCTCCTCGAGCACCGCGTCGGCCAGTTCTTCAACGGCCTCGTCACCGGCGCCTCCGACAAGGGGACGTGGGTGCGCATCGTCGACCCGCCGGTCGAGGGGAAGGTGGTGCACGGCGACCAGGGCATGGACGTCGGCGATCACGTGCGCGTGCGGCTGGTGGGCACCGACGTCGATCAGGGCTACATCGACTTCGTCCGCGCCTCCTGAAGAGACCGCCGTGCCGCCCCTGCGCCGCCTCAGCCTGACGACCGGCGGCGAGAGCCACGGCCCGGGCCTCACCGCGGTGCTCGCCGGCATGCCCGCCGGCCTGCGCATCGACCTCGACTTCCTCGCCCGCGAGATGGCCCGCCGCCAGCACGGCTTCGGCCGCGGCCGGCGGATGGAGATCGAGCGCGACCGGGCGGAGGTCCGCGGCGGGGTGCGCGGCGGCGAGACGCTCGGCTCCCCCATCGTCCTGTGGATCGAGAACCGCGACCACGAGAGCTGGCGCGGGGTGATGGGGACCGAGGAGGTCGACCCGCGACAGGCGGAGAGCCGGCGCCTGCGGTCGCCCCGCCCCGGCCACGCCGACCTCGCCGGCGGGCTCAAGTACCTCCGGCGCGATCTCCGCGACGTCCTCGAGCGCGCCTCGGCGCGGGAGACCGCGGCGCGGGTGGCGGCGGGGGCGATCGCCAAGCTCCTGCTGCGCGAGGTGGCGGGGACGGAGATCCGCAGCGGCGTCCGCTCGCTGGGCGCGGTGGGAGCCGACCGCGCGGCGCCGAGCTGGGAGGAGATCCTCCAAGTCGACGACGGCTCGCCGCTCCGCGCCATCGACGGCGAGCTCGAGCCGGAGATGGTGGCGCTCGTCGAGCGGGCGCAGAAGGAGGGCGAGACCCTGGGCGGCGCCGTCACCGTGATCGCCCACGGCGTACCGCCGGGCCTCGGCTCGCACGTCCAGTGGAGCGAGAAGCTCGACGGCCGGCTCGCCCAGGCGGTGATGTCGGTGCCGGCGGTCAAGGCGGTCGAGATCGGCGCCGGCATCGCGGCCTCCCGCGGCTGGGGGAGCGATGCCCACGACGCCATCGGCTACGCGGACGGGGCCTTCACCCGCCCGACGAACCGCGCCGGCGGCCTCGAGGGAGGCGTCACCAACGGCGAGGACCTGGTGATCACCGCCTACAAGAAGCCCATCGCAACGCTCCGCAAGGGGCTGCCGAGCGTCGACCTCGACACCCTCCTGCCGCACGCCTCGCAGTACGAGCGAAGCGACGTCACGGCGCTCCCCGCCGCCGGGGTGATCGCCGAGGCGATGGTCGCCCTGATCCTCGCCGACGCCCTCCTCGAGAAGCTGGGCGGCGACTCGCTCGCCGAGGTGAAGGCCCACTGGGAGACCACCCGCGCCCTCCAACGCGCCTGGCCACCTCGTACGTAGACTAGGGAAACCGGGCCCTGGAGGGCGTCGCGCCCGCGTGAGAATCGCGCTGCAATCGTCCAGTCCAAGGGCTTCCTTCCCCTGTAGCGGCGGAGCTTGCCTCCGCCCGCAACCGCGGCCGGCCAGAGAACCTGACCCCAGCCGCCGGACCAGGGCGGAGGCGAGCTCCGCCCCTACCGCAACCGGGTTGCCGTGAGCCGCTCGTTTCTCGTCCTCTGCGGTCTCTCTCTGCTTTCGCTCGCCCCGGGTCGCCTTCCGGCCCAGCCCCCCGCCGCCCGGCCCGCCCTCGCGCCCGAGGCCTCGCGCGCCCGCATCGGGGAGACCCGCGAGGCCACCCAGGAGGAGCGGCGCGCGGAGGCCGAGGGTTACCGGATCGGCCGGGTGAGCGTCGTCACCGAGGACATCTTCGATCCGGCGCGGGACGGCGAGGACCTCTGGGTCTTCCGCCTCGCCGACCGCCTCCACGTCACCACCCGGCGGCAGACGATCGAGCACCAGCTCCTCTTCCATCCCGGCGACCGCTTCACGGTCCAGGCCCTCGCCGAGTCCGAGCGGCTGCTGCGCGCCACGCGCTACCTCTACGACGCGCGCATCCGCGCGACGCGCATCGGCGGCGGCACGGTCGACCTCGAGGTGGTCACCCGCGACGTCTGGACCCTCCAGGGCGGCATCGCCTACCGCCACGCCGGGGGGACGAGCCGCACGCGCTTCAGCGTCACCGACGAGAACTTCCTCGGCACCGGCAAGGCCTTCGACGTCGAGCACACGAGGACCGTCGACCGCACCTCGAACCTCGCCCAGTACCGCGACGCGAACCTCGCCGGCAGCCGCGCGCAGCTCCAGCTCCTCTACGCCAAGAACAGCGACGGGCACCTCGAGCAGGCGCAGCTCGAGCGGCCCTTCTACTCGCTCGACACGCGCTGGGCAGCGGGCGGCTCGGGGTCGCAGAACGACTTCGTCGACTCGCTCTATCAGAACGGGCACATCTTCGACAGCTTCCGCGAGCGCCACGACTTCGCCGAGGTCTACGGCGGCCTCTCGCCGGGGCTCGTCGACGACGCGGCGCGGCGCCTCCGCTTCGGCCTCACCTTCGACCGCACCCGCTTCGATCTCGCCCCCGGCGCCGCCGGCGGCTCGCCGCCGGCCATCGTGCCGCGAGACCGCACGCTCTCCTACCCCTGGGTGAGCCTCGAATTCGTGGGGAATGGCTACGTGGTGGCGCGCGACCTCGACCGCATCGAGCGGAGCGAGGACTTGAACCTCGGCCCCCAGGCGTTCGTGCGGCTGGGCTGGTCGGCGCCCCTCTTCGGCGGCGACGTGAGCCGGCTGATCGCGAGCGCGGGGTTCTCCCAGGGCTGGCACCCCGGCCCGCGCCAGCTCCTCCTCGCCGGCCTCTCCGCCTCGACCCGCACCCACCGCGGCGAGATCGACAATGGCCTCGTCTCCGGCAGCCTGCGCTACTACGTGCGCGACCTCGGGGACAACCTGCTCTTCGCCAACCTGGTGGGCGTCCTCGGCGAGCGGCTCGACCCCGACGCCCAGCTCCTCCTCGGCGGCGACAACGGCCTCCGCGGCTATCCCTTCCGCTACCGCGCCGGCGACCGCCTATGGCTGGCGAGCGTCGAGCAGAGGTTCTTCTCGCCGCACGAGTACTTCCACCTAGTCCACCTGGGAGCCGCCGCCTTCTTCGACGTCGGCGAGGCCTGGTTCGCCAGCCAGCCGCCCGGCGTCCCGCCGCAGCCGAAGAGCGTTCTCGACGACGTCGGCGTAGGCCTACGCATAGGCTCCAGCCGCTCCGCCCAGGGATCGCTGGTCCACCTCGACCTCGCCTTCCCCCTCAACCGAGCCGACCGCTCGATCAAGCGCGTGCAGTGGCTGGTGTCGACGAGCGAGACGTTCTAAGTTGAGGTAGCTTGACTTCACAGCGCCTGCGTGCCATCGAGCTTCGCTAGGTCACGGTCGAACGTGCCCAGCGGTAGGTGGCCGGCCTTCCGAGCCACTTCCAGGATCAGGCAGTCGGAGAAGCCCAGCGCCGGTCGCCGGCGAAAATGCTCCAGCGCCGCGGCGACCGCATCCGCATCCTGGATGGTCAAATCTCGGTGCTGGAGAAACATCTCGACG
>DATBQN010000035.1:0-4657 GCA_036560825.1 Thermoanaerobaculia bacterium | reverse complement strand
TAGGGCCGCGCCGTGGTTCTGACCCCCGCCCAGGGCTCACGCCCTGGGCTAAGAGTGTGCCGCCCTACGGGCTGGCTCAGGCTGAACGCACACGGTCCGAGCCCGTAGGGCGACAGATTCATAGCCCAGGGCGTAAGCCCTGGGCACGGGAGACTCGCCCCAGGGCTCACGCGCTCGACCGTAGGGGTAAGATGTGGACGGAGGGCTGCAGCGAAGCCCGGAGCGAGATCATGGACCGGCCTTACCCCATCGTCTCCGATCCGCCGGAGCGCCCGCTCCTCGTCTTCGACGGCGACTGCGGCTTCTGCCGCTACTGGCTGGCGCGCTGGCGGCGGGTGGTGGGCGACCGCTTCGACGCCGAGCCCTACCAGCAGGCGGCCGTCCGCTTTCCCGACCTGCCGCGCGACCGCTTCCGCCACGCCGTGCAGCTCATCGTCCCCGGCGGCACGGTCTACGAAGGAGCCGAGGCGGCCTACCGGCTGCGCGCCCTCGCTCCCGGCCGCGGCGGCTGGCTCGCCGCCTACCTGAGCCTGCCCGGCTTTCGCCCCGTCTCGAACCTCGGGTACCGCCTCATCGCCGATCACCGCAACGCCGCCTTCCGCGTCACCCGCTGGATCTGGGGGCCGGAGCCCGACCGCGGCCGCACGGTCCGCCGCATGGCGATACCCGCGATCGTCGTCGCGGCTCTCGGTGCCGTGGCCGCGGTATGGGCTACGCGTCGACGGCGCGGCTGACCGTCAGCCGCCTCACCCCTTGACGCTCCCCGCCGTCAGCCCCGCGATGTAATACCTCTGCAGGGCGAGGAAGAGGACGAGCACCGGCAGCACGGTGACGACGGCCCCCGCCATCATCAGCTCGATGTCGAGGGCGTGCTCGCCGACGAGGCTCGCCATGGCGACCGGCAGGGTGTAGCGCCGCTGGTCGGAGAGCACGATGAGCGGCCACATGAAGTCGTTCCAGGTGGTCATGAAGGTGAGGATGGCGAGGGTCGCCAAGACCGGCCGCGCCAGCGGCATGACGAGCGACCAGTAGATGCGCAGCTCGCCGGCGCCCTCGATGCGCGCCGCCTCGATCAGCTCGTGCGGGATGGAGAGCATGAACTGGCGGACGAGGAAGATGCCGAGGACGGTCGCCAGCGAGGGCAGGATGGCGCCCCAGTACGAGTTGACGAGGTGCAGCGCCTTCATCATCAGGAAGAGCGGCAGCATGCCCACCTGCGCCGGGATGATGAGCGCCGCGAGGAGCAGCCCGAAGAGCCGCTCGCGGCCGCCGAAGCGCAGGCGGGCGAAGGCGTAGCCCGCCATCGAGTTGAAGAGGAGCGAGCCCAGGGTGACGACGACCGCGATGATGGCGCTCGACAGGAAGGCCCGCCCGAGGCTGAGGCGGACGAAGAGCTGGCGATACTGCTCGAGCGTCGCGGCGCGCGGCAGCAGGTGGGGCGGGAAGGTGGTCGCCTCGCCGGCGCTCATGAACGAGGCCGACAGCATCCAGAGGAGCGGGAAGAGGGTGAGCGCGCCGCCCGCCACCAGGGCGGCGTGGAGACCGACCGATCCGAGCCGCGACCGCGCCCCGGTGCGCCGCGTCATAGCCACTCGCCGCGTCATCGCCGCTCCTGGAAGCGCATCTGGAGCGCCGTCGCCGCCGTGATCACCAGACAGAGCAGGAAGGCCACCGCCGCGGCGAATCCCATCCGCCAGAAGCGGAAGCCCTGCACGTACATCAGCATGACGGCGGAGAGCGTCCGGTTGAGTGGCCCGCCGTAGGTCATCACGTAGGGCTCCGGGAAGAGCTGCAGGTAGCCGATGGCGGTGACGATGCCGACGAAGAGGAAGGTCGGCCCGAGCATGGGAAGCGTGACGTGGCGGAGCTGCCGCCAGGCCCCCGCGCCGTCGATCCGCGCCGCCTCGTAGAGCTCTTCCGGGATCGCCTGCAGGCCGGCAATGAAGATGATCATGTCGTAGCCGAAGTTCTTCCACACCGCGAGGAGGATGATCGCCGGCATCGCCCAGCGCGGATCGCCCAGCCAGTCGATCGCCGGCAGCCCGAGGTGCACGAGGACGCGGTCGAGGGCGCCGAAGCGCGGGTGGTAGAGGAAGCGGAAGACGATGGCGACGGCGACCAGCGTGGTGACGACGGGCGCGAAGTAGACGGTGCGGAAGAGCGGCTTGAAGCGCGTCGCCTTGGCGTTGACCAGGAGGGCCGCCGCGAGCGAGACGGCGACGGTGAGCGGGCCGCCGACGAGCGAGAAGTAGAGCGTGTTGCCGAGCGCCGTCCAGAAGATGCCGCTCTTGAGGACGTCGGCGTAGTTCGCCAGGGCGACGAAGCGGACGTTGTGGAGGTCGCCGAGCGTGTAGAGGTCGAAGTCGGTGAGACTCAAGGCGAAGCCGGCGACGACGGGGAGGAAGAAGAAGAGGAGGAGCACGGCGAGCGCCGGCGCGATGAAGAGCAGCGCGGCGCGGGCTTCCGAGCGCAGCGGGCCGGATCGCAGCGGGCCCGACCCTCTCATCGCGCCGCCCGCGCCCGCGCCAGCACCCAGCGGCGCTTGGCGAGGATGTCGTCGACCACCCGGTCGAGGTCGGCGAGCGCGGCGTCCGTCGTCGCGGCGCCGCGCACCGCCGCCTCGCCGTGCTGGGAGATCGCCGTCGCGATCTGCTCCCACTCCGGCACCTGGGGAAACGGCTCGACGCGCTCGAGCTGGCGGCGGAAGGCCGGGAAGTAGGGATCGCGCTCGAGGAGCGGATCGGACCACGCGCTCCGCCGCGCCGGCAGGTCGCCGGTGCGCTCGAAGAAGCGCACCTGCCGGGCCGGCTCGGAGAGGAACGCGATCAGCCTCCGCGCCGCCGCCTGGTGCCGCGAGGCGCGGAAGACGACGAGGCTCGAGCCGCCCGCCATGGAGACGCCGGTGGGGGCCGAGGCGTCGCGCGCCGGCAGCGGCGCGGTGGCCCACTTCCCCGCCATCTCCGGCGGCAGGCGGCGCTTGAACTCGCCGACGTTCCACGGGCCGGTGATGTGCATCGCGAAGTCGCGCTGCGCGAACTGCTGGTAGAGGTTGGCGATCTGCGTGTTGCCGACGACGGGGGCGAAGCCGCGGCGGAAGGCGTCGACGTACCAGCGGAAGGCGTCGCGGAAGGCCGGCTCCTCGAAGGCGCCGCGCGTCCCCGTGGCGTCGAGGAAGCGCGAGCCGTTCGACATCGCGAGCGTCTCGATGGGCTCGAACTCGTTGGTCGGCATGAGGATGGCGAAGCGGGCGCGATGCTGGCGCTCTATGCGCGCCATCGCCTCCGTCCACTCGCTCCAGGTGCGCGGCGCATGGTCGAAGCCGACCTCGGCGAGGACGTCGCTGCGGTAGAAGAGGACGCGCGTGTCGACGTACCAGGGGATGCCGTAGAGCACGCCGTCCACCCGGTTGGTGGCCCGGATGCCGGGGAAGTCGTCGTGGCCGTCGATCGCCGGCGTCGCCCGCGCGAAGGCCGTGAGATCGGCGAGCCCGCGCACGGTGACGAACTCGGGGATCCAGGTGTTCCCCATCTGCGCCACGTCCGGCGTGGCGTCGCCGGCGTAGGCCGTGAGCAGCTTCTCGTGCGCCGCGATCCAGGGGATCTGCTGCAGGGTGACGCGGATGCCGGGGTTCCGCCGCTCGAACTCCGGCAGCAGCTCGGCGACGACCTCGCCCTCGCTGCCCAGGCCCCAGAGCTCGATCCGCTCGACGCCGGGCTCCCGCCGCCCGGCGCAGCTCCAGGCGGCCGCGACGACCGTGGCGATCGCGGCAATCGCGGCGAGCGCCCGGCGCGGCCTCATTTCCCGTCCAGCCAGCCGCCCGTGAAGCCGGCGCGCCGGAGGCCGCGGACGAGGTGCGGGTTGCGGCGCATGGTGCGCCACACCAGGCCGCTCCGGTGGTTCTCGATCATGGCGACGATCGGCCCCTCGTCGATCCCCAGGTAGTCGCCGTCGAACCAGCCCTGGCGCGAATCGACGCGCCCGGCCTTGACCCCCGCCCACGGCGTCCGCAGCGTGGGATTGAAGGCGTCGAGGAAGCCGTACCGCGAGTAGAGGTTGGCGCCGTAGCGGCGCCGCATCTCGCGCATCGCCGCGATCGACAGCGCGGGCGTGAAGGCGATGGACGAGGCGGCCGCGGTGGGCGTGATGGTGCCGTCGTCGCGCACGTCGCCCTCGGTGGCGCCGCGCGCGGCGTAGCCCATGAAGGTGCGCGCGCGGCCGTCGATCGACACCGTCGCGTCCATCGGGCCGTCGCAGGCGGAGAGGCCCCAGACGCGGTCGCCGTAGTCGCGCCAGCGGCCCGGGTTGTCGACGGCGTAAGCGTGCTGCGCCAGGGTGGCGCGGCGGGAGTTCTCGAAGTAGTCGATGCCGCGAGCGCGCATCAGGGCGTCGCGGATGCCGCGGAAGTCGATCCAGACGTGCGAGTACTGGTGCCCGAAGAGCGGCGCGAAGAGGACGTGCGGCTGGCCGTAGAAGGTCCCCCAGCGGTCGGTCCGGGTGTACTCGTCCCAGGCGCCCGCGGCGACCGGGTGGGTCGGCGAGCCGAGCGCCAGCACTACGACGATCATCGCCTCGTTGTAGCCGCGCCAGTCGTAGGTGTGGAAACCCTCTTCGGGCGTCCAGCCCATGCTGATCGCGTTCGGCCGCACCTGCTCCCACG
>DATBQN010000034.1:0-10423 GCA_036560825.1 Thermoanaerobaculia bacterium | reverse complement strand
AGGGCGCGGCGGATGAGCCAGACGTTCTTGGCGAGCGTGCTCTCCTCGACGACCGAGTCGGGCCAGAGCTGCGCCAGCAGCTCCTCTTTCGGCACCAGGTGGCCCGCCCGTTCGACCAGGTAGAGCAGGGTGTCGAAGGCGCGCGGCTTGAGCGGGATGGCGACGCCGTTGCCGAGCAGGCGGCGCTCGCGGGCTTCGAGCGTGTAGCTGCCGAAGCGGTAGGTCTGGGACTCCAGCTCGGTCAAGTCCGGGCGCCTCCGGCTGCCGGCGAAATAAAAGAGAAGGAGAGGAGAACTCTCGCCCAGGACAATCCTAGCGCCTCGACCTACCCTCTAGGCGCAGGACGACAAGAGGAGACCCTCATGAAACGGAACCTCACGACCCGATTCCTGGTCTTCGCCGTCGCGGTCCTCGCCGCAGCCGCCTGCCAGAAGGCGCCGCAAGCGCCGGCGGCGACTCCCGCACCGGTCGCGACCGGCGCGCAGACTACCCCTGCCGCCGCCTCCGGCGAGGCCGTGCCCGCGGCGGCCAGTGCTCCCAAGGTGCAGGTCTGCACACTCCTCTCGGCCGCGGAGGTGAGCGCGCTGATGGGCAAGACGCTGATCCAGGACCGCTGTACCTATGGCCTCGATCCGACGGACCAGGAGAAGGCGCTGGCCAAGAGCCAGGAACAGCTCTCGAAGGGCATGCAGCGCGCCGCGGCGGGCGACATGAACGGCTTCATGAAGGGCATGGTGCAGGCCGGAGGCGATCAGCAGAAGACGGCGGGTGCCATGATGAGCCAGATGACTGTCTCGGTCGACGCCAGCCGCGACGATCAGACGGAAGCGGCGGTGAAGGCGATCTACGCCAGGACCGGCGGGATCGTGCGGGGCGCCCTGGCGCCCGAGAAGCACGGCCTCAACGGCGTCATCGAAGGGCTCGACGAGGTGGGCGGCGTGGGTGATTGGGCGTTCGCGACCAACGTGGCGTCGGTCAACATGGGGGCGGGTTTCTCGATGCGCGGCCGCATCCTGGAGGCGCGCAAGGGACCGTGGCACGTAACCGTGAGCGCCACGGTGGCTCCCGACCCGGGCGCCGCGGCGCTCGACGATCGGCTGGCCGGCGTGGCCCGTGCATTGATCGCCAAGCTGTAGACGCCGAAGAACCAGACGCCCAGCTCGCAGAGGAGATCTCCATGCACCGAGCCATCCCGTTCGCCGCCATCGCCATGGGCGCCGTCGCGGGCGCCCTGATCGCCGCCGCGCCCGCCCGGGCCGAGGGCTCCAAAGTCGTCCAGCACACCAGCCTGCCGATCTTCGGCAGCGTCGCCGAGACCGACAGCACCGAGTGGATCTCGCCCCAGGCCAAGCGCAGCGAAGCGACCAGCCGCATCCAGGGCGGCCTGATCGGCACGCTGGCCAAGGTGCACCGCGGCAACCGGGAGCGCATCACCATCACCCGGCTCGACAAAGGGGTCGTCTGGACGCTCGACCCGTCGAGCCGGACCTACACGGAGGTGCCGATCGCCCGCTACCAGGACGCCGCCGCCGAGGGCCGCGGCGGACGAGAGGCGGAGCCGCCGCGCGAGAAGAGCACCCTCCGCGTGGTCGACGCCGACTTCAGCGTCAAGGTGACCGGGGAGGAGAAGACGATCGCCGGCTTCGCTTGCAAGCAGTCGATCATGGACGGCTTCATCGAGCTCGAGGACACCGAGTCCAAGGACCGCTCGCGCTGGGAGCTCCACGACGAGCGGTGGGCGACTCCCGAGACGGCGGCGATCCGGCACTACCATGAGGTCGAGCGGGAATTCACCCGCAACTACATGGCCAAGCTCGGCCTCTCGGTGCCGGACGCCCGCACCGCCGACGCGATGCTCCAGGGGCTGATGCGCACCACCGGCATCTCCGGCGTGCAGCTCGCCAAGGCCACCGCCAAGCTGGCGACCGAATCCGCCAAGGTGAAGGGCTTCGCGATCGTCAACAACTTCCGCTGGACGCTGAGCGCCAAGGCAGGGTCCGGCGAGGGCAAGCCCGCCGAGGGCTCGGACGAGCCGCAGAGGGGAGGCCTCGCCAGCCTGCTGCACCGGAACCGCGGTGGCGGCGGCGGTAGCGGCAGCTTGAGCCTCGAGGGCACCACCGAGATCCGTTCGCTGGCCGACGAGACCGGCGACTTCGAGATCCCGGCCGGCTACACGAAGGTCGACAAGGGCTGAGGGCCGGGGGGGCCCCCTCGTCTCGAAAAGGGTGGCACCTCAGGCGGAGCCGGGCGGAAAAGGGTGGCACCTCAGAGGGCCTCCTCGAAAAGGGTGGCACCTCAGAAGGAGGCACCTCAGAGGGAAAAGGGTGGCACCTCAGAGGGGCAACGGCGCTCCGAGCACCTCCAGGATGCGGTAGAGGCCGAACTTGGGGAGGCGCAGGAAGCCGAACCAGGCGGCCGCGGCGAGCGTGCCCTCGGAGAGCCACTCGCGGATCCAGTAGCCCGCCTGGTCGAGCTCCCGCTGCGGCAGGCCGACCCCGTTCTCGACCGCCCAGCGCCGGTTGTAGCGCTCGTGGAACCCGACCGGCGGCGAGAGGACGAGCGGCAGGCCGAGGGCGCCGTAGAAGGTGAGCTCGGAGGGCTTCGTCCACAGGACGTCGGTCTCCGCCAGGCGGCGCTCGAAGCGCTGGAGATAGCTTTCCAGGGTCGCTTCCAGGAGGATCTCGACGCCGGCTCCCTCGGCGAGCTTCGCCTCGCGCAGCCAGACGGCGAAGCGCTCGGCGACCGCCGTCCGCACGCCGGCAACGAGGCAGAGCCGCAGCCTCCCCTCCCGCACCGCCGGGGCGAGCGCCGCGACCAGCGGCCGCGCCTGCTCGGCCTGCGCGCCCGCGCCGCCCACGGCATAGGTGACGAGGGGCGGCCTCCCCTCCTCGTCCTCGGGGAGCGGCCCGAGGAACTGATCGATCTCGTGGCGCGCCTGGCTACGGAAGACCCGCTTGCGGTCGAGCCGCACCAGCCGCGCCGCCAGGTTGCGCTTGAGCACGGGCAGCTCGACGCCGCCCAGCAGGGCGTGCGGCAGCGGGAAGCCGGTGAACTCGATCTGCTCGCGCGGCACTCCGTAGGAGCTCAGGCGCTTGGCGGCGCGGCGGCTGGGGGTGAGGTAGCGGATGCCGGTCTTCCGCGGCTCCAGGGGCACCCAGGCGCGGTTGAGGTCGACGTCGGTCACCGCGCAGAACACCGGCGAGCGGCCGTGGACGTCGGCCGAGAGCGCGGGGGCGAAGTAGGTGGTGACGAGCGGCGCGCCGCTCTCCGCCAGGTGCGCCGCGAGGCCCGCCCCCAGACCGCGGCGGATGAGGCGCTCGAGCGAGCGCACCGGGAGGGTCGGCTCCGAGAGGTCGCGGTAGGGATAGAGCGGCGGGATCCCGGTGAGCGCGTCGAGGATGCCGCGGAGCGGCGCGCCGACCACCGGGAGCTGGGAGGCGCGCGAGGTGAACTCGTAGAGCCGCCGCGACGCCCGCCAGAGGCGCTGCTCGTCCGCGCCGGCGAGCGGCGGGCGATCGGCGAGCACCACCTCGCTGCCGAGCGCGGCGGCCAGGGCGCGCGCGGCGCGCAGGTGGCCGTAGCCCATCTCGACCGCGGCGACGACCGGCCGCGGCGGACACCGCGGCCGCGGCGCACCGGAAAGCTCCGGCTCCGGAGAGGACGCGGGCACGCGCGGGAGGGCGCTCAGGAGAGGAACGCGAGAGGGATCAGCCGCGCCGCGGCCCCGGCGCCGATGCCGAGGATCGCGCCGGCGACGACGTCGAGCGGGTAGTGCGCGCCGAGGTAGACCCGCGAGACGGCGATCCCCACGGCGAGGGCGAGGACGAGTGACCCCAGCCCGTGGCCGGCCCCGGCGAGCGCCGTCGCGGCGCCGAACGCCGCCGCGGTGTGGCCGGACGGGAACGAGAAGGCGTCGGGGCTCTCCACCAGGGCGGCGCAGCTCCCGTGCGCCGAGGGCCGCGGCCGGCAGCAGACTCGCTTCAGGAGCTGGGACGCGGCGGTCGCCGCCCCCGCGCCGAGCCCGAGGAGGACGGCGTCGCGCTCCCCCGGTCCGCCGGCCGCGGCGAGCGCGAGGCCCACCACCACCCAGCTCGCCGGATCGCCGAGGTGGGTGAGCGCCCGTATCAGCCGGGTGGCGAGCATCGTCTCGCGGCGCCGCACCATGCGGAGGATGGCGCCGTCGAATGCCGCGAGCGTCCGCAGGACGCCGCGCCTCGGGAGCCTGCCGCGCGCGGCGAGCGTGCTCATGCCGCCTCCGCCGCTTCGAGGACGTCGAGCGGCACCAGCCGGCTCCCCCGCTCCACCCGCAGCCGCTGCCCGCGCCACTCGATCGTGGTGCGGAACGCGGCGGCGACCCAGAGGCCGAAGACGAGGAGGTCCTTGACCGGGATCCACGCCAGGTCGCGCGCCGGCAGCGCCCGTCCGAGGCGGCGCGCGAGGCGGGCGTCGGAGGCGACCTTCAGGAGGACCCCGGCGAGCGCGATCGAGGCGGACCGGGCCAGCGAGGCGGGCGAGGCGAGCCCCGCGGCGAGCGGCAGCGCGAGGAGCCAGGGGACGGGATTCAGCAGCGGCTCGCCCAGGTAGCAGAGCGGCTGCAGGCGCCGCCGCATGAGGCTCCAGCGCAGGTGGCGGCCGAGGAAGTCGCCGACCGTGCGCTCGGCGCAGACGACCGGCAGCGGGTGCGGCGAGAGCGCCACCCGCCAGCCGGCGGCGGCGAAGCGCCGGCCGAGCACGTAGTCCTCGGCGAGCACGTCGGCGACCGCCGGAAAGCCGCCCAGCGCGTCGAGGTCGGCGCGGCGGAAGAGCATCGACTTGCCCACCACGATCGGATGGCGCGCCAGGGCGTGCGCGGCGGCGACCGCGGAGGCGACGAAGGCGTTGAGGTGCAGGCTCTCGAAGAGCGACCCGAGGCTCTCCCCCGGGCCGGCCGCGCCGACGAGGAGCGAGGAGACCAGGCCGACCTCGGGATCGGCGAGCTCGACCGCCAGCGCGCGGAGGTAGCCCGGCCGGGGGCGGACGTTCGAGTCGGAGACGAGCAGGTGCTCGTGGCGTGCCGCGCGAGCGAGGGCCGCGAGGTTGCGCACCTTGGGGTTCCAGCCGAGGGGCGGCGTCCCGGCGACCACCCGGACGGCGACGCCGGGGAAGTCGGCGGCCAGGCGGGCCGCGACGGCGAGCGCTGGATCGTCGCCCTCCGCCGTCCCCAGCACGAGCTCGAAGTCGGGGTAGTCCTGGCGGGCGAGCGCGGCCAGGTTCTCGTAGAGCCCCGGCTCGCGGCCCTTGAGCGGCTTCAGGATGGAGATGGGCGGCGAGTTCGAGGGCCACGCGCCGGATCGGCTCCTCGCCCGCCGCCGCGCCAGCCGCGACGCGCAGCCGCCCGCGACCAGCGTCAGGGCGAGCGACGCGGACGCGGCGAAGGCGAGGAGGATCGGGAGCGCGGCCATGGTTTCATGGCCAAGGATCGCCTCCCGCGATGACGGGGCCATGGCGGAGTCATGTCGGTTCCAAGGCGGCCCGGTAGCAGGTGAGGGCCGTCGAGACCGGGGCGGGCGCCCGTTTTGCAGGAAAATGGCCGGCATCGACCGAACCACGGTACCGACCCAGAGCGAGGAGGACCCCATGGCGGAGAAGAGTGCGCAGGAGGAGTCGATCACCCGCGAGCGCCTGGTCGAGCTGCTCAACGAGGATCTGTCGCGCGAGTATCAGGCGATCATCTCGTACGTCGTCTACAGCCAGGTGTTGAAGGGAGCGCCGTACATGGCGATCGCCGCGGAGCTCGAGAAGCACGCCGGCCAGGAGCTGCAGCACGCCCTCACCATCGCCAAGCAGATCGACTACTTCGGCGGCGAGCCGACCACCAAGCCGCGGCCGGTGCGCACCTCCGACAAGGCCGAGGACATGCTGCGCTTCGACCTCGAGAACGAGAACGAGACCGTGCGCGGCTACCGCGAGCGGGTGCGCCAGGCCGAGGCGCTGGGCGAGTACGCCCTCGCCGAGGACCTGCGCGAGATCATCCTCCAGGAGCAGGAGCACCAGATCGACCTCGCGACGGCGCTCGGCATCGACGTCCCCAAGGAGGGCCTGGGACGCACCTCGGGCCGGTCGACGCGGGTGAAGTGAGGCCCCCTCGGGCTAGCGGCTGGCGAGGTCCGGCAGCGCCGCCTCGCCGCCGGCGCCGGCGAGCGGGAAGCGGACGCGGAAGGTCGAGCCCTTCCCCAGCCGGCTCTCGACCTCGACCTGCCCGCCGTGCGCCTGGGCGACGTGCTTGACGATGGCGAGGCCGAGGCCGGTGCCACCCTCTTCCCGCGAGCGCCCCTTGTCGACCCGGTAGAAGCGCTCGAAGATCCGCCCCAGGGCGTCCTGCGGGATGCCGATGCCGGTGTCGGAGACCTCGAGCAGGAGCTGGCCGTCGCGCGCCTGGAGGCGGAGCGCGACCCTGCCCTTCGGGCGGTTGTACTTGAGCGCGTTGTCGAGCAGGTTGACCACCAGGCGCTCCAGCCCGTCGGCATCGCCGGGGAGGCGCGGGATGGGCGGCACGTCCTGCGCCTCGACGCGGACCTCGACGCGCTTCTCCTCCGCCGCCTTGGCCATCAGCTCGACGGCCCGCTGGACGAGCGCCGCGAGGTCGACCGGCTCGCGCTGCGGCGCCCGCTCCAGGCCCTCCAGGCGGGAGAGCGTGAGGAGGTCGTCGAGGAGCGCCTGCAGGCGCTTGCACTGCTCGAGGATGCGCGCGGTGAAGCGCGCCGCCGTCGCCGGCTCCTCGAGGGCCCCGTCGCGCAGCGTCTCGGCGTAGCCGCGGATGGCGGCGAGCGGGGTCTTCAGCTCATGCGAGACGTTGGCGACGAAGTCCCGCCGCATCTCGATCAGCCGGTTAAACTCCGTGGTGTCGCGCGCCACCACCACCACCCCCTCGGCCCCCTGGCCCTCGCCGCGCTCGCCGGGGAGGGGAGCCGAAAGGAGCTGCAGGCAGCGCCGCTCGGCGGTGGGCAGCTCGATCTCGGCGTGCTGCCCCTCGCCGGTCGCGAGGGTCACCGCGACCACACGCGCGAGCTCCGGCTGGCGTGCGATCTCGAGCATCGCCCGGCCCGCGACCTCGCTCCCGAGGTCGAAGAGACGGCGGAAGGCGGGGTTGGCGAGGAGGGCGCGGCCGTCGGCGCCCACCACCAGCACCCCTTCCGACATGCCGGCGAGGATGGCCTTCAGATGGTCGCGCTCGTGGCTCATCGCCGCGAGCTGCCGCTCGACCGTGGAGGCCAGCCGGTTGAGCGCCACCGCGAGCCGCGCCAGCTCGTCCTCCTCGGGGAGCGGCAGGCGGTGCGCGTACTCGCCGCGGGCGAGCTCCGCGGCGCCGGCGGCGAGGCGGGAGAGCGGCTGGAAGAGCCGGCGGTCGATCCACAGGGAGAGCAGGAGGACCGCCGCGCCGGCCGCCGCGGCGGCGAGCGCCATGGCGGCGGCGAGCCGGCCGCGCAGCGCCTCGACCTCGTCGAGCGGCTGGGCGAGGCGGAGGAAGTAGGGGCGGCCGCCGATCGAGAGCGGGCAGGCGGCGTAGACGTAGGTGCGCCCGGTGGTGGCGCTCCTGCGGACCGCGCTCCCCTCCCCCTCGGCGCGCGCCTGGACGACCTCCGGCCGCCCGGCGTGGTTCTCCATCCGCAGCACCTCCTCCGGGCTGCGCGCGCTGTCGGCGAGGACCTTGCCGTCGCCGGCGATGAGCGTCAGGCGGAGGGTCGAGCTCCCCGCCACCTCGTGGGACCAGCGCTCGAGCTCCGGCGCGCCCGGCGCCGCGCGGATCTCGGCCGCGGTCAGCGGGGCGAGGATCTTGAGCGTCTCGCGGAGCTGGAGCGCCGCGTTCTCCTCGAAGAGCGCCGGGAGGAGCACCCAGAGGAGGGCGCTCGCCGTGAGCACGGCGATGAGGGCCGGCCAGAAGGTGGCGAGGCGGAGCTTGGGGGTGAAGCCGATGAGGCGCACCGGAGGTCCGGACCGCTACGGCCGCAGCCGGTAGCCCACCCCGATGACGGTCTCGATGCGCTCCGCCTCGGGGCCGAGCTTGCGCCGCAGCCGGCGGATGTGGGTGTCGACGGTGCGGCTGTCGATGTCCTCGGCATAGCCCCACACGTCGGAGAGGAGCTGGCCGCGGGTCTGCACCCGGCCGCCGCGCTCGATGAGGAGCTTCAAGAGCCGGAACTCGGTGGCGGTCAGGGGCACCTCGCCGCCGTTCACCGCCAGGCGGTGGCCGGCGACGTCGAGGCGAATGCCGCCGACCGCGAGCGACTCGCTCGCTCCCTCGGCGCCGTTGCCGTCCGGCTGCAGGCGGCGGAGCACCGCCTTCACCCGCAGCACCACCTCGCGCGGGCTGAACGGCTTGCTGATGTAGTCGTCCGCCCCGAGCTCGAGGCCGACGATGCGGTCGACCTCCTCGCCGCGGGCGGTGAGCATGACGATGGGGATGCGTGAGAGCCCGCCGTCGCGCTTCAGCAGCCGGGTGAGCTCGAGGCCGTCGAGGCCGGGGAGCATGAGGTCGAGGAGGATGAGGTCCGGGGTGTCGCGGCGGACCGCCTCGAGGCCGGAGTCGCCCCGGCGCGCGGTCTCCACCTCGAACCCCTCCTTCTCGAGGTTGTACTGCAGGACCTCGGCGATGTCCGGCTCGTCCTCGATGAGCAGAATGCGGTCGCGTGCCATCGTTCGGAGGGTAGCACGGCGTCTTCCACAGGATCTGTGGAAATCTCTCCGGAAAAGGCCCTCCGGCGGGGCCGCGGAGCGCGCAGAATCAGCCCTTCGAGCACTTTGAACAACGGTCTGTGCAAGCGGAGCAAACCGTTTGTTTCCAATGGTTTGAAAATCTTGTCCCGCGCCCCGTGAGTGTCCGCCCGGAAGCCGGCCGCCGGCGCTCGTCGAATTTCCACAAGAGGCCGCGTGAACGCGCTGCGACATGTCTGTTAAATCCAAGTGACAACGGAACTTACGGGGCGGGAACCCGCCACCCTCCCCCTCACCGCGCGGCGGTCTCGAGCCCCTGCCGGAGGGTCAGCCGGCGGGCGAAGACCGACTCGAAGTAGAGCCCCCGCACCCGCGCCGCCTCGAGCTCGAGCTCGACGTCGTAGCGCGACAGGACCTCGAGGGTGACCCGCTTGCCGCGGATCGCCGCGTAGACCTCCTCGACCCGCGAGGCATGGGTGCGGTCGAGGGCGTCGGCGAGGCGGAGGAGGGCGGTGAGCTTGGCGATCGTGCGCTGCTGCCAGGGCTTCAAGGCGGCGAGCGTCTCCTGCCGCTCGGGGCGCGGCTTGGCCCCCCGGTGGTGGCGGGCGACGTGGGCGATGATCTCGACCTCGCGCGGGTCGAAGGCGTCGAGGGTGGCGTTCAGGATCAGGTAGTAGCTGTGCTTGTGGTGGTTCTGGTAGTTGATCGAGTAGCCGATGTCGTGGAGGAGGGCGGCGTATTCGAGCCACTCGCGCTCGCGGACCCCGAGGCCGTGGACGGAGACGGTGAGGTCGAAGAGGCGGACGGCGAGGCGCGCCGTCTCCAGGCTGTGGCGGAGCACGCTCTCGGTGCGCTCGGCGAGCTGGACGACCTGGCGCCGGCGCAGGTCCTCGGGCTCGCGGGCGGGGGGGACGGGCTGGCCGAGGGCGTGGAGCACCAGCCCCTCGCGGAGAGCGCGGTCGGAGACCTGGAAGCGCTCGACCCCGGCGTGGGCGACCACCTCCTCGAGGAGCAGGGCGCCGGCGAGGAGCGAGTCCGAGCGCGGCACGCCGACCGGCGGCAGGGCGGCGATCTCGCGCTTCTCGAGGGTCGAGAGCCGGACGACGAGCTGCGCCAGCTCCTTGGCCCGCACCTCGCGGAGCGCGCCGGCCGCGCCCTTCCAGTTGCGCCCGGCGAAGAGGTCGCAGAGGTCGGCGCAGCAGACCGCCGTCCCCGAGGTGGCCACCAGCCGATCGACGCGCGGCAGCGAGATCGAATCGCCGCGCCCGGCCGCGCTCCCCGCGCCGGCGATGGGCACCTCGCGAGCGAGCGTCTCGCGGATGCGCCGGCGCAGGCGGTCGAGCTGCTCGGGGGGCGGCGGGTCGCCGCGCAGGGTGACGGCGGAGCGCAGCGAGCCGAGCTGCAGCGAGGCCACCCGCCGGACCTTGCCGCCCGCGGTCGCGATCCACTCGGTGCTGCCGCCGCCGACGTCGACCACCGCCGCCGTCCCCGGCCCCAGGTCGACCACCTCGCGCACGGCGCGGTAGATGAGGCGCGCCTCGTCCTCGCCCGAGAGCGTCTGCACCTCGATGCCGGTCTGCACCTTGACGCGGGCCAGGAAGTCGTCGCCGTTCGCCGCCTCGCGGATGGCGCTCGTCGCCACCGCCACCACCCGCCGCGCCCCCTTGAGGCTGGCGAGCGTCGTCATCTTGAGGAGCGCCTCGAGGCCGTCGCGCATCGCCGTCTCGGAGAG